>JAOPYW010000230.1 GCA_025964405.1 Thermoleophilia bacterium
GGCGGTGCCGTTCGCGATGAGGTCCGCGACGACGAGGCGTCCGAGCTGGCCGGTGGCGGCGGTGACGGCGATCTTGGTCATGTGCATTCCTTGGTCGGTGGGGAGCGGGTCCCGCGGGTTCGGGCTCCACCATAGACCGATGTAGTTGCGCGCGCAACCAGATCGCAGGAAATGGCCGCACCGCGCTCCTCATCACGTAGCTTCATCGAATGAAGCGCGCTCCGAGCGTGCGCTCTCAGCGCTGCGTGTCGCGCTTGAGCGCGGCGACGAACCGATCGAGCGCCGGCTCGTGCTGCGTCAGGAAGAGCGACGGCTCGACGAGCTCGAGCTCGATCACCCGCAGGGTTCCGAGCTCATCGGGCGCCATGTCGATGCGGGCGTAGAGCAGCTCCCGCTGCTGGAACGCCGGCTGCGCCCGTAGTACGCGTCGCGCGAGCGCCTCCTCCTCCGCGTCGACCGCACGTGCCGCGACGATGACCTCGTCACCGCCGGCCAGTCGCTGTCGCTTGGTGACGGCATGCGTCAGCTCCCCATCGATCATCACGACGTTGGTCTCACCGTGCTCGACGATGTGCGCGAGCTCGGGTTGCACCATGACCTCGACCCACGTCTGCAGCTCGGCAGCGTGTGCGGCCGCGGCAGCGATGTCAGTCGAGTCGGTGAGGTCGAACGCGCGGACGCCGCTCGACCCGCCGCCGACCGCGGGCTTGATGACGACGCGGTTCCAGGGCAGCGACGCGAGCTGCTCCTCGGTGACGGGCGCCGCGCCGCGCGCGAACCACTTCGTCGGCACGGTCGGGATTCCGTCGCGCTCGAGCCCGGCGAGGTACGACTTGTGGGTGTTGGCGCCGAGCACGTTGAGCGGATTGCGCAGCACGGTCGAGGCCGACGACGCGCGGCGGGCCCAGTCGAGGAACCCCTCGCGATCCTCGGCGTAGTTCCAGGTCGAGCGGATGACCGTGAGCGGGGAGGCGCCCCAGTCGACGTCGGGGTCGTCCCAGGCGGCGACGCGCGTCGCGACGCCGGCGGCGGTGAGCGCGGCGACGAGCGGCGCCTCGTCGACGTCGATATCGTTGGCGGTGGTGCTGGTGACGAGCGTGAGGTCCATGCGCGGGATGCTACGCGAGTGCGCTGGCACGTATCTCGTATCGAGCGTTACGTCAGGTGCACATGGGTGCACTCACGTAACGAGCCTGCGAGATGGCGCGTCGATCAGGTCGCAGCGGGGGCCTCACGCGCTGAACGAGCGTCGCAGGCGGGCTCCGACCGCGGCCGGGTCGCTAGTCGAGGAAGCGCTCCGCCGTCTTCACGGCGAGCTTGAGGTCGGCCTCGGTCGTGCGGGTCATGCGAATGGCGTTGTTGACGACGACCTTGGTGCCCGCCGCGCCGTGGTTCATGGCGAGCTGGTGCACGAGCTGGATGCTGTCGATCGCGCTCGCATTCGTGCGCTGGAACACACGCACACCGAGCTGCTCGACGCCCTTGGCCGCGGCCACACCGTGGCGGCGTGCGATGCGCGACACGTAGTCGAGGGCCACTCCGCCCTCCAAGCCGGTCGCCTGGTGCAGGTGCGCCGCCTGCTTGCCGACCTTGGTCGCATCTGCGCCGAACACGTGGTTCAGGTTGCTCGCCCACTTGAGCGCCGGCAGCTTGTCGAGCCCCGCCTTGGCGTGCAGCAGCGTACCGAGTTTGTTGATGTTCGACGGTGCGACCATGGAACTCCCCCGAGTTCGAGCGGCACATCCCCCCAGACGCGCCTACCGGTGTATCGGTTCGCGGAGCACGTGCGTTTCGGGCGAGCTGCGTCGGGACGCGCTCCGAGGTCGCTGAAGCAGGTCTCGGCTGCCGGGATCGCGGAGCACGTACGGCACGCCGGTGTACACACGCGTTGCCGTGACGGATCGGGAACCGCAGCGTCGCCACGGAGCAGTACACGCGAACGCTCACGCACCCGAGGAGTAGATCCGCATGCCGCACATGGACGACGCATTGCTCACCACGACGCCCGCAAACGCGCGGGCTCCGCGCCTCCGCCGCGTGCTCCTGGCAGTAGGCATGGCGTCCGTGGCGGTGTCGGCTGTCGCCGCGTTCGGTCCCAACTCCCGGCTCGCCGCTCCGGCGGCCGCTGCCGCGGCGGAGGGGCCTGCGCCCTCTGCGCCATGGACATCGCTGGGTTCGACGGAGTACTTCCACACGCTGCTGACGACGTTCGACCCGAAGATCCCTGCGCGGCCCGGCGATTCGGCGAAGGACATCGCCGGCATGTACCGCTACCCGCAGAACGAATCGGTGGAGCAGTGGCTCGACAACGAAGGGCACGGCCGCACGGTGCGGGCCGACGGAAGCATCGGAGACCCCGACCTCTTCCCCGGCCTCATTCGCGACAAGCGCACCGGCCTCATCCAAGGCTACGGTGGCTACGTGAACCGTGCAGGCGCGCAGGTCGACAATCCGCCCCGCCACCCGATCGCCGACCAGCTCAAGTACCCCGACACCGTCGGGGTGACCGACCGGCCGCGCGCGGGCTCACCGACGTCGACCCTCTGGATGCGGCAGGCATCGGGCTTCGTGTCTGATGGTGCACGCGCGTACCGGCTCCCGGGCACGCCGGCGGGCCGCGCAGGAGCTCAGGCACAGGTCGACGCGTGGGGCGCCTCGCTGCGCGATCTGCATGCACTCGACGGACTGGCAGGCACGAAGCTCCGCGTGGCCGTGCGAGCGCTCGTCGCCAAGCGTGGGCGCAACGACTTCGCCTACCCGCTGCCCGGCGCGTACGACGTCACGCAGGCATCACTCGCACGCAGCCTGCGGGTGGTACGTGCACTCAAGCTTCTCGGCAGTGCACCGCTCCCGCTCGCCGCACGGCAGGAGTTGTTCGCCCAACTGGCCGCTGAACCGGGCGCGAAGCGAGCCGAAGGTGCCGCCGATCGCGCTGGTCGCAGCGGGACACGACTGACGTTCGACACCGCGTACTCGCGCGACCTGCCCGCTCGCCGTATCACGGGGTCGGCGGCATGGAGGCTCGCAGGGGGCACAGGCCCGGTGCCGCCATCGGTTCGGGCCACGTACGACCTCAAGGCCTACCACGCGGAGCGCCGCTGGTACGTCGACCTGGTGTTCGATCGGGCGTCTGGCGAGCTGCTGCAGTACGCCTACTACTCGCGGTGGCGCAACAACGGACGCGTCCCGCAGGTCACGGGGCCGTACCGACACCCGAGCGGCATCAAGTTCCACAGCGGCGAGAGCCAGGGCGTCACCGACTCGGCGCTCTATACCGTGCGCGAACGGACGACGACGATCATGCCCACGTCGCCCGTGTGCGGCGTCGACCCGACCCCCTGCGCGCGAGCACCCAAGGAGCTCACGAAGCAATAAGACCGCTCAGGCCCGGGTGATCGGACCCTTCGCGGCCTTGAGCAGCGTGTCAATGGCGGCGAGGCCGTCGGCGCCGAGGTCGATCGTGTAGTCGTTCACGTAGAGGTCGATGTGCTGGCGCTGCACGTCGGGCGACATCTCCTGGGCGTGCGTGCGCACGAATTCCGCACTCGCCGACGGGTTGGCGAATGCGTGCTCGACCGACTGGCGCAGGGCCCGCTCGACGATGGCGCGCGTCTCCGCGTCGACGTCGCGGCGGGTGCAGATCGCGGCGAGGGGCACGGGCATGCCGGTCTCCTCCTCCCACCACTCGCCGAGGTCGCGCACCTTGACGAGGCCGTGGTCGGCGTAGGTGAAGCGGCTCTCATGGATGATCAGGCCCGCCTCGACGTCGCCCTGTTCGACCGAGTCGAGGATCTCGTCGTAGCGCATCTCGACCACGTCACCGAGGTCGTCACCCGCGGCGAGGCCGAGCAGGAGGTAGGCGGTGGTGTCACGGCCGGGGATCGCGATCGGGCCCGCGGCGGCGCGTCCCAGCTCCATCGACTCACGCGCGACGACCAACGGACCCACGCCGCGGCCGAGTGCGGCTCCACTGCGCAGCGGCACGTATTCGCCCTCGAGCGCGGCCAAGGCACCGAACGACAGCTTGGTCAGCTCGAGCTCGCCGGCGTGCGCGAGCTGGTTGAGCGTCTCGATGTCCTCCATGCGCGGCTGCACGCGCACGGGCTCGTCGATGAGCCCCGCGACGAGGGCGTGGAAGGCGAAGGTGTCGTTGGGGCAGGGCGAGAAGCCGAAGGTCAGGTCACGCATCCGGCCATCGTAGACCATGCGGCGTCAGGCAGCGCGACGCAGTTGGGCGATGCGGTGGATGTCTGACGCGTCGAACTCGTCGTCGAGCGCGTCATAGAGTGAGATCGAGTCGAGTTCGAAGACCTCGCCCACCAGGCCGAGCAGGAACTCCTCGCGATGGTCGATCGTGCTGTCGGCGTAGGCGACCTCGGTCAGTTCGCGCACGAGCGTGCGGGCGAGGCCGGGCACGTCGCCCCGACGCTCGGCCTCCTCGAGCACGGCGTCGACCGACGGCGGAAAGCTGAGGAGTTCGTCGAGGTGGGCGGTCAGTCGACGATGGTCGCGGCCGTTGCGTGCGACACGGTCGACGAACGTCGCGACTTGGTCGACCTCTGCATCGGTGATGCGTTCGTCGACGGCCGCCATGGCGACGAGCAGGCGCAGCTGGAGTGCGGCGACGTCGTAGTCACGGAGGGTGGCGGGGCGTCCGAGGAGGTACTGCACGAAGGTTACCATCGTACGGTTATCGGCGCGGTGGCGCGGGAGTGGAGGCCACCGCAGGGGGCCGATGCGCGATGATGCCGCCGGTATGAACCTGCTCGAACTCGCACATCCGGAACTCGCGCTGCTCGCCGTCGTGGCCATCTTGGCGATCGTCGCGACCGCGGCGCAGAAGTCGAAGCTCCCCTACCCCATCTACCTGCTGCTCGTGGGCGTCGGCATCGGGTTCATCCCGGGCGTGCCGGAGATCGAGATCGAGCCGGAGCTCATCTTCCTCGTCTTCCTGCCCCCGCTCGTCTACGCGGCGGGCTACTTCACGTCGCTGCGGGAGCTGCGCCGCAACCTGCGCGCTGTCTCGCTGCTGGCGATCGGGCTGGTGGCGGCGACGATGCTCACCGTGGCAGTGGTCGCGCATGCGCTCGTGCCGGGCATGCCCTGGGCCGTCGCGTTCGTGCTCGGCGCGATCGTCTCCCCGACCGACACGGTGGCAGCCGCGGCCGTGCTGGAGCGGCTCAAGGTGCCGCGCCGCATCAAGCACATCACTGAGGGCGAGAGCCTGCTCAACGACGGCACCGGGCTCGTGCTGTTCAGCGTGGCGGTCGGCGTGGTCGTGTCGGGCGACTTCTCGGCCGGCGACGCTGCCTTCAAGTTCGTGGTCAACATCATCGGCGGCCTCGCCGTCGGGGTCGGCGTCGGGTTCGTGTACGCCGCGCTGCGCCGGTTCAACCAGCACGGCCCCACCGACGTGCTGCTCTCGGTGCTCGCAGGCTATGCGGCCTACATGCCGGCGGAGCTGCTCCACGTCTCGGGCGTGCTCGCGACGGCGGCCTGTTCGATCTGGCTCGGATGGCGCACCCCGAAGATCGTGCGCGATCCGGAGACGCGCATCCAGATCAACGCCGTCTGGGTCAACGTCAACTACGCCATCAACACCATCCTGTTCCTGCTCGTCGGCCTGCAGCTCCCCCGCATCCTCGACCAGCTCGGCGCGGGCAACGGACGCTTCTGGCTCGATGCGGTGCTGATCGGGCTCGTGGTGATCGTGACGCGGCTGGTGTGGGTCTTCCCTGCGACGTGGATCCCGCGGCGCCTGTCGGCCCGCATCCGCGAGGACGAGGAGACGCCGTCGTGGCGCAACGTCTTCCTCGTCGGCTGGATCGGCATGCGGGGCTCGGTGACCCTCGCGGCGGCACTGGCGATTCCGCTGACCGTAAATTCGGGCGCCGACTTCCCGATGCGCGACCTGGTGATCTTCTTCGCGTTCGGCACCATCCTGATGACGCTCGTGGTGCAGGGGCTGACGCTCCCGAAGGTGATCGCCGTGCTCAAGCCGGCGCACGACAACGACTTCTTCGAACGTGCCGAGGCGTACGCGCGACTCAAGGCGGCGCAGGCCGCGATCACGGCGATCGAAGCCGTGAACGGCGAGGAGTGGGCGCGCGAGGACACGATCGAGCGCATGCGCGGGATGTACGAGTACCGCATCCGTCGGCAGGGCGCGCGGCTCGACGACGACGATGACACCACCGAGTACGAGGAGCGCACGCGCGACTACAAGCGGCTCGTGGCGATCGCCCACCAGGCCGAGCGCGAGGTGCTCTACACCCTGCGGGACTCGAGCACGATCTCCGACGAGGTCGTCGACGTGATCAACCGCGACCTCGACTACGAAGACGTGCGGATGCTCTAGGTCGCGGGCGGTCGGCAACGCCGTTTCGCTGCGGCGCCCGTTTCCTCACCGAATGTCACGACATGACCGTCGCACGGTCGTCTGACGGGATTCAGTGGATCGCGTCTCGCCGCAGGGCTACTGCAGCGCGAGCACGAGCTTCGGCAGCGCCGCTGCGAGCGTGTCGAGTGCGAGCTCGAAATCCCACCTCGCGCGATCGGGCTCGCCGACCTCGTTCGAGATCACGCGCACCTCGACGGCGGGCACTCCCGCAACGTCGGCTGCGCGCAGCACCGCGAAGCCCTCCATCGCCTCGACCTCGGTGTCAGTCGTGCCACCCACGTCGGCCGCGGTGCCGATCACCGTTGCGACCGCATCGGGAAACGCCGCCCGCACCTTCGCGACCAGCTCGGCGTCGCCGGGCAGCTCGCGCGTCACGAGGTGCGACTGCGTGTCGGCGTAGGTCGAGGCGGCGCCGACCACCACGGTGCCGATCGGGATGTCAGCCGTCGAGCGCGCGCCCGCGATACCGACGTGCAGGATCGCACGCGGCCGCGACCCACGGGCCAGGCGGCGACTGACGGCGATGGCGGCATCCACGGGCCCGATGCCGCATGTCAGTCGCTCGACGCCGGGCAGGCCCGTGACGCCGCGCAGCTCCCCATCGGTGGCAGCAATGACGAGCAGCACCGGTCAGGCCTCTGGGGAGCGGGTCGCGTCGGGCGCCGGGTCGGCATCGACGTCGGGCAGGCGAAGCATGGGTGAGGCCTCGAGGCCCTCGAGCCCGTTCCAGACGATGTTGACCATGTGGGCGGCGACGGTGCGCCGGTCGGAGAACCCGGTCTCGAGCCACCACTGGCCGACGTTCGCGATGAGGCCCATGACGGCGCGCGAGTAGAGCGGCGCGAAGCTGCGGTCGAAGCCGCGGTTGGAGAGCTCGCCGGCGAGCAGCGCGTCGACCTTGTCGGCGATCGTGCCGATGAGGCTGCCCCAGGGGGTCGCTCCGCCGGTGACGAGCGGCGCGTCGCGCACGAGCACGCGGAACCCGTCGGGGCGCTCCTCGATGTAGCGCAGGAACGCGTCGGCCGCCGCCTCCAGCCGCACGAACGCACCCGAGGGCTCGAGCGCGCGCGTGATGCGCTCGAGGATCTCGCGCATCTCGCGGTCGACGATGACGGCGTAGAGCCCCTCCTTGCCACCGAAGTGCTCGTAGACGACGGGCTTGGTGACGCCCGCCTTCTGGGCGATCTCCTCCACCGAGCTGGCGTCGTAGCCCTTCTCGGCGAACACGCTGCCGCCCACGTCGAGCAGCTGCTCGCGTCGTTCAGCGGCGGTCATGCGTTTGCGGGGGGCGGTGGCCATGCGGCAAGGATAGTCGATGGGGAGCGGCAGGCGGCCCGGCGAGGTGCTCCGAGCGTCGCACGACCTTGGTAGCATCGCGCCGAGGCACGGACGCCTCACGCCCGGCCTGCCGGGCGCCCGTCGAACCAAGGCCCCGACATGCAGCTCGCACCGACCGCCGCACCCGCCACCGAGCGCGTGCAACGCACCCCCGCCGACCTCGGTCGCGTCGCCACCGCCATCGAGAACGCGTTCACGGGCACGTACGCCGACCGCTACGAGAACCAGGCGCTGCCGATCGCGCTGGCGACGGAGCGCACCGGCGCCGAACTCGTGCGGATCGCAACGGCTGCAGGCACCGCGTTCCAGGCCGACGACCAGCGGTTCGCGGCCTTCGTGACCGGCGTGCGCTCGACGCAGCCGGCACGCCTCGTGGCGCAGACGATGGTCGCGGCCGACGGCGCGTTCACCGGCACCTACGCCGACCAGTACGAGAACAAGGCGCTCGAACTCGCGCTCGGCAGCCGCAACGCGGCCGAGGCGCCGCGACTGCTCGGCTCGGTGGGCGGCGCGTTCCAGGACGTCGCCCAGCGCTTCGCGGCGTTCGGCATCGTCGCCAACGGGGCGCGCAGCGCCGCCGACGTGGCGCCGCTGCTCTCGGGCATCGACGCCGGGTTCGACGGTACCTACGCCGATCAGTACGAGGTGCAGGCCCTGACGACCGCCATGGGCTCCGTGCGGCCGGGCGCCGACCTGGGCCGCATCGCGCGGTTGCTGAACGGCTCCTTCCAGACCGACGAGCTGCGCGCCAAGGCGTTCACGCTCGATGCCGCGAACCCGGCGCGCTCGTACGCTGACCTGCGCAGCATCCACGGCGGCATCGACGCGCTCTTCTCGGGCACCTACGCCGACCAGTACGAACTGAAGGCCGCGCAGGCCGTCGTGCCCGGCCAGGTCTCCACGAGCGGCATCGTCGCGGCGGCGCGTGCAGCCGGTCGCATGGCCCAGACCGACGACCAGCGGCTGATCGCGTTCAACACGCTGCTCGCCAACACCAAGTAGGTCGTGCGGCGACCAGCGTCGCACGACGAAGCCGCGCCGTCGGGCTACGCCGGGCGGAGCTGGGCGAACTTGAAGTGATGGTCGGTCGGCCCGGCGGTCAGCGTGCCGACCTTGACGATGCCCGCGTCGACCACGTCGAGCGCGTCGTCGACCTCGATGTGGTCGATCGTGTGCGGAATACCCTCGTGCTCCGCCGTGGGTGACGCCGATTCGATCGCCCGCTTCACCTCCGCGTTCGTGCGCGCGTTGCGCGCGAGCACATCGGAGGTGTTGGTGAATCCGTGTTGGTCGAGCACTTCGCTCGTGGGCGCCTGGAGCTGGTTCATGTCACCGGCGATGATCGCCTGACGCCGCGGCACGCCGGTCATCAGCTGCTTGGTGCCGGTCACGGCATCTCGGTACTCGATGGTGCCGGTGCGCCGGGCCTGTTCGCCGAAGTCAGCGATGTCGTTGAGCTGGCTCACGCGGAGACCAACATCCTCGAGGGGACGGTTCGCGAGGTGCGCACCTTCGACGAGGGCCTCGTCACCGTTCGGGAAGACGACGTGGCCGAGGCTCACGCTCCGTGCTTCGATCGCGGCGTCGACGTTCGTGACCGCTGCGTTGCCGGCCTGCTTGAACTTGGCGCCGTCGAGCAGCGCGACTGCGACGCCGTAGCCCTCATGCAAACCGTCGATGCGCGGCACCGCAGGCGTGAAGATGAGGTCTGACGCGCCCAGCAGGTGCGCCATGACCGACGCCTGTTCGGGGACGCCGGTGGTGCCGGTTCCCATCGGATGATGGCGCACCTCCTGCAGGAAGACGATGCTGGGTCGCTCGCGCAGGATGGCGGCCGCGTCGGCGCGCATCGCGTCGATCGACTCGTTGGCGACGTTCGACAGCGACTCCCCTGCGGGCGTGCCCATGTGCAGGTTGGCTGAGCCGACGACGATGTCGCCCGGAAGCCGTTTCACACCTACGAGCGCTTCGCCCGCGACGATCGGCATCTCGAGCTTGCCGCGCAGGGCCGGCTCCATGGTCTCGAGCATGGACTTCGGCACGATGCCGTGTCGCACGCCGGGACCGAAGTGACCCAACTCCTCGACGGCGGGGCGCACTGCAGCGGCGATACGCCGCCCCATGGCTCCGGCAAGCTTGGTTGTCCCCTGAACGTCCATACCTGGATATCGCAGGTAGCCGGTTAGGCGGTTGCGCGGCCACTGCAATCGAGCGAAGAGCGGCCACGGTTCGGCCGCGGTGAACGAGGTCAGGCCGGGTCGACGGGCGCGGTGTCGGCGACGCGCTTGCGCTCCATGGCGCGGGCACTCGGCGTGCGCACGTTGGAGACGAGCCTGAGCTTCTCCATGCCGCGGATGATCATTGCGCTGATGTCGATCTGGTGCTTCTCGAGGCCGTGTACGGCGCTCGAGGGGAAGGCGTGGTGGTTGTTGTGCCAGCTCTCGCCGAACGACAGGATCGAGAGCATCCAGTTGTTGGTCGAGTGGTCGCCCGAATCGTACGGACGCTTGCCGAAGAAGTGGCAGATCGAGTTCGTGCTGAACGTCACGTGGTGTGCGAAGAACACGCGCACCGGGCCGCCCCAGATGAATCCGGTCAGGGCCCCCATCCAGCTCCCACCCGTGAAGAGGAAGCCGAGCAGGGCCGGGAGCGCGAACGTGGCGATCGTGAACAGGTAGAACTTGCTCGAGATCGCGACGAGGCCGGGGAGCTTGAGCAGGTCGGGGCACCAGCGCTCGACGTCGGAGCCCTCCTTCTTGAAGAGCCAGCCGAAGTGGGCGTGGTAGAGGCCCTTGAGCGTGCCCGTCAGCGTGTGGTCGTCATCGTCGTCGTGGTGCAGGTGCGGGGAGTGGGGATCGCCCTCCTTGTCGGAGTGGGCGTGGTGGCGGCGATGGTCGGCGACCCAGGTGATCGGGTCGCCCTCGATCGCGAGCGAGCCGAACACGGCCCACGTGTTGCGCACCCACGGCTTCGTGTCGAAGCTCGCATGGGTGAGCATGCGGTGGAAGCCCACGGTGATGCCGAGGATCGGGATCGTGTACATGATCGCGAAGACCGCGAGGTCTGACCATCCGAGGCCATGGCCCCAGGCGAGCGCTGCTGCGGCGAGCACGCCGACGAACGGGAAGATGGCGATGAACAGCACGCCCGCGTGCTGCTTGCGTACCTCGCGCTGCGTGAGCACGCGCACGCCCTTCATGGGCGAGTTCTCGAGGGCATCGGCAGTGCGCTTGATGCTGACGCCGGCCCGGGCAGCTTCGGTGTCGGGCGTGGGAGCCGTGTCGGGCGCGGGAGCCGTGTCGGGCGTCGGGGCGTCGGTCGGGGCTGCGGGCGTTGCTGTCTCAGGCGGCACGGAAAGACCTCGATCGGAGCCAGCTACTGCTGGGTAACCTACGGTGCAGGAACTTACTATAACGTAGGTACGCCCACCGAGGCCGATCGGTTCGAGGCTCCGTTCAGGTTCACGGACGTATGCGCAGGATCACGAAGCAGCTCCGCGCCGTTACTCGGCGCTGTCGCCGCGGCCCTCCTCGACCGCACCGAGCATGACGGTCAACGCCTCGTCGCGACTCAGGCCGGTGGCGCGGAGCAGGTCGACGGTGGTCGAGCGGATCTGGCCGACGAGGTGCCCCATGAGCAGGTCCTCGTCGTGCACGGGAGCGGCGATCGCGATGCGCGTCGCGCGGGCGGCCGCGGCGCGGGAGGCGAGCGTGGCGTCGAACTCGCCGTCGAGGTGCCCCTCGAGCGCGTACACGGCGCGTGCGAACTCCCGTGCGCACAGGTCGAGGCGCATGCCGGCGGGGTAGCCCGTCTCGGTGAGGCGCCATGCGACACGCGCGAGGATGCGCGCGTCGCGGATCGCGTAGTCGAGCTGCGTGACGGTCTGCGCGAGGTCGACGAGCACCGCCTCCTCGTGGCGCCGGGTCGGCACGATGCGCGCGGCCTGGCGGCCGATGCCCACCGCCTCCTCCAGCCGCGCCCAGTGGTCGCCGGTCGCGCGCGCCTGGATGAGCGCCTGCTCCGCCACCGCCGGGTCGCCGCGCCGCAGCCCCTTGCCGATGAGCTCGAAGGTGGCTCCCAGCTCGTCGAGCACCGGCCGGGCGGCCCGTCGCGCCAGCTCGAGCGGCCTGACCGGCAGCACGAGCACGGTGATCACGAACGCGGCGAGCCCGCCACAGAGGGTGTCGAGGAACCGGTGCAGCGACGCCACGCCGTCCTGCGACGGGATCGAGGCGATGAGCGCTGCTGCGACGCCGGCCTGCTGCACGAACATCGCTCCCCCACCGACCATGATCGCCGTGACCATCACGAGCAGCACGATCACCCCGATCTGCCACCACCCCTGCCCGATGAGCAGGGTGAGCCCGTCGGCCAGCGCCACGCCGATCGCGACGCCGATGACGATCTCGACTGCGCGCTGCCATGGCTGGGCGATGGTCGCGCCGATCGCCACCATCGCGCTGATCGGGGCGAACAGCGGCGTCGCATGGCCGAGCAGGTCGTGCGCGAGGATCCACGCGATGGGCGCGGCGATCGCCGCCTGCAGGAGCGGCCGCGCGCTCGCGCGAACCTGCGTGAGGCCCTGCTGGAGGCGCTGCAGCAGTCGCTCCACGCCGCCCGCCCCGCTACTTGCCGGCGTCGGCCGCGGCGGGCACGGCCCGGGCCAGCAGGCCCTTGTCGTTGAGGTAGGCCATGACGCGCCGCGTGTTGGCGGGCTTCATGTGGATGCCGTCGTAGAAGTCATTGGGGTTGCCGCCGAACGAGGCGAGGTCGGCAGTCTCGCGCACGAAGTGGAAGTCGAGCGACGGATCCTGCTCGAGCTCCTCCATCGCGTCGAGGAAGACCTGATTGCGCTTGGCGTAGAGCTCGTCGGGCAGGTACTTCGCCGCCGCCTGCGGCTGGTAGGGCGTCACCCAGATCGTCGGCACGTCGCCGAGCTGGTTGGCGAGCGTGATGGTGCGGCGCATGCGCACGAGCGCCGCCGGGTCGATGCCGGTGAACTCCGGGTCGTTGGTGTAGGTGTTCGCGACGTAGGTGCGCATCTGCCCGTCGATGCGCTTCTTGAGCGGCACCTTGAGCGACTTGACCGGCAGGAACAGCTGCAGCCCCTCGGCCGAGAAGTTCTTCTTCTGGTTGCTCTGCTGCGTGCCCTCGACCGCGAGGTCGGCGCGCAGCGCACCCGACGTCTGCACCGGGTGCAGGAGTGAGCCCCACCCGTCGCGTCGCACGACCTTCGGGGTCACGCGCGCAGCCGACTGCAGCGTCTTCCACTGCAGCAGCTCGGTCAGCACCTCCTGCTTGGGCGTCTCCTTCTCGCCCGACGGCAGGAACCGCCGCAGGCGCGGATCGAACCCGGCCGTGCCGTCGTCACGGAACACGTCGTTGACGACCCCGATGACGAGGTGCGGGAAGTGCCCATCGCTCCCCCACAGCTGGTCGGCATAGCGCGCATAGAGGTAGATGTCCTTCGACGTGCCCCCGGAGACGCCACCGTTGAACGCCGACTGGTTCGTCAGGTCGGTGATGTCGGCCGGGTCGATCTTCATCGACCGCGACGAGCCCAGGATCATCACCTCGGGCGGGGCCGGCAGGTCTTCCATGAGGTCGAGCTTGGCCTGGCGCACGCCGCCGTTCTCGACCACCGAGAAGCGCGTCTGGCGCCCGGTGACGGAGATCGGGTCGAGCCACCACAGCACGGCCACGATCGCCACGATCGCGAGCGCCACCGTGATGAGCAGCCAGCGCACGAAGCGTCGCTCACGGCGCTCGACCTCGGGTTCGCGGTCGTCGTAGCCGGGTTCGCGCGAGGCGATCTCGGTGAGCAGCTCGCGGGTGGTCGGGGCGTCGGTGGTCGGGGCGGACATGTGCCTAGCTTATGCCACCTCTATGCCCTTTGCGACATAACGACGACGTCGATTCGGCGTATCCTGCGACCACCGAAGCAGGCGGCGTCGCGGCTCAGCGAGCGCTTCCGACCGCACTGCCACACTAGGGCGTGATGTCCACGCTCTCGCCCACCGCTCCCGTGACCGATCCCGCCCCTGCATCCGCCGACCTGCTCGCCCGGCTCAACCCGGCGCAGCGTGTCGCGGCCGAGGCCGTGCGCGGGCCGGTGGCGATCCTCGCGGGCGCCGGCACCGGCAAGACGACGACCGTGACGCATCGCATCGCCTGGCAGGTCGCGAGTGGCACGTTCGCGGCACGCGAGCTGCTGGCCGTGACCTTCACCGACAAGGCCGCCGGGGAGCTGCGCGAGCGACTGGCCCGCCTCGGGGTGCGGGGCGTGGAGGCCCGCACGTTCCACGGGGCGGCGCGCTGGATGCTCAGCATCATGTGGCCGCACTACCGCGGCACGGCGATGCCGGAGCTGGCACCGCAGAAGGGCCTGCTGCTCGACCAGATCGCGCGCAGCCTGCCGGCGCCCGACTGCTTCCGCCCGCGGCGCGAACTCGCGCAGGAGATCGAGTGGGCGAAGAACCGGCGCATCGCGCCGAGGGACTACCTCGCGGAGCTCGACCGCACCGGGCACGAGCAGCCGCTCAAGGATGCCGGCCGCATGCTCATGGTCTACGAGGCGTACGAGGCGGCGAAGCGCTCGGTCAACGCGTGGGATTTCGAAGACCTGCTCTGGGCGCTCGCCGACCTGCTCGACGAGTTCCCCGAAGCCGCCGAGCGCCTGCGGAAGCGGTTCCGCGCGATCACGGTCGACGAGTACCAGGTCGTCAACCCGCTGCAGCAGGCGCTGCTCGACCACTGGACCTCGGAGACGAGTGACATCTGCGTGGTCGGCGACGACTACCAGACGATCTTCGCGTTCACGGGCGCGAGCCCGGCGTGGCTGCTCGAGTTCCCGCAGCGCCACCCCGATGCGACGGTCGTGCGGCTCGAGGAGAGCTTCCGCTCCACGCCGCAGGTGCTCGAGCTCGCGAACCGACTGACGCCGAAGCTCGGCGGGTTCGAGAAGACCCTGCGCACGGCCGACGCGCTGCTCGAACGACCCGATTTCACGGGGCCGGCGCCGTACGTGGAGAGCTACGCGACGCGCGCCGACGAAGCGGCGTACGTCGCGCGTGAGGCGAAGCGCCTCCACCTCGACGAGGGCGTCGACTACCACGAGATGGCGATCCTCTACCGCATCAACGCGCGCTCGCCCGAGTTCGAATCGGCGCTCGCCGCGGCGGGAGTGCCGTTCGTCGTGCGCTCGGGCGCGTTCCTCGATCGACCGGGTGCGCGCGGGTTGCTGCGCATGCTCGACAACGACCGGCGCCCCGGCAGCGACGTACGGGTCGCCGCGCAGGCCGCCGCCGAGCGACTGGGCTGGCGCGAGGATGGCCAGGTCAAGGGCAGCGACGAGGCGCAGACCCTGCAGGAGGATCTCTCGCGGCTCGTCGAACTCGCCGGCAGCGAGGTCTGGCCCGACCCCGCGTCGTTCGCGATGGCGATGCGCATGCGGTTCGCGGTCAACGCCGACACGAGCGGCGTGGAGCTCCTCACCATGCATCGCGCGAAGGGCCTCGAGTGGGACGCGGTGTTCCTGCCGCGACTCAACGCGAAGGAGCTGCCGTTCAAGTCGCGCACGAGTGCGGCTGACACCGACGACGAGCGTCGCCTCCTCTACGTGGGCATCACGCGCGCCCGGCGCCACCTCTACCTGACCCGCGCCGCCGACGCGGGCGCTCCGAGCGAGTTCCTGGTCGAGCTCGGCGTCGTCTCGCCGCAGGTCGTGCAGCGCGAGGCGCGCGCCTCCTCCACCCGCACACGTGGGTCGGGCGTGGAGCTCGACGACTCCGATCCGCTCGTCGCCTCGCTGCGGGAGTGGCGCCGCATCGAGTCGACGAAGTCGGGCAAGCCCGCCTACACCGTCTTCGACGACAAGACGATCGCCGCGATCGTGGCCGCGAAGCCCCGCAGCGAGGGCGCGCTCCTCGAGGTGAAGGGCGTCGGTCCCGCCAAGGTGGAGCGCTACGGCGAGACCGTGATCGACCTCGTGCGCGCGGCGCTGGCCGAGGACTGAGGGCCGCGGCGTGGGAGACATCGATCGCCTCCGCGCCTTCCTGGCCATCCACCGTTCGGGCTCCGTCACCGAGGCCGCCAAGGACCTGCACATGTCGCAGCCGGCGGTCACGCAGCAGCTGCGCGCGCTCGAGGCCGTGACGGGCCGGCGCCTCTTCCGACGCCTGCCGCGCGGTGTCGAGCCGACGCCCGCAGGCCGCGAGCTCGCCGAGCAGGTGGGTACGCACCTCGACGCCGTCGAGGAGGCGTGGGGCCAGTGGCTCGGCACGATCGACGCCGAGACCAATCCCCTTGCGGGAGCCACGGTCTTCCTCGGCGGACCGTCGGAGTTCATCGCGAGCCGCATCCTGCCGGCGCTTGCTCCCCTGCTCGGTTCGCAGGTGCGGCTGCGCGTGCGGGTCGGTGATGACGCGCTCATCGTGGCGGCGCTGCGTGCGCGCGAACTCGACCTCGCCGTGCTCACGACGCAGATCGACGTGCGCGGCATCGACACCGAGCGGCTCGCGCGCGAGGAGTTCGTCCTGGTCGCGGCGCCCGACGTCGCTGCCGAGCTCGGCGGGGTGCCTGCGGGCAAGCGTGGCGCGCGACGCCTCGAGCACCTCCCGCTCCTCGCCTACGCCGAGGAGCTTCCCCTCGTGCGGCAGTACTGGGAGGAGGTCTTCGACGCGGTACCGAACGAGCTCGCCGCGGTCGTGACCGACAGCCTCCCCGCGCTTGCCATGCTCGCCGAACGCGGGCTCGGCATCACCGTGCTTCCACGCCATGTCTGCGAGGACGCCCTGGCGACACACCGCCTCGTGCAGCTGGTGCAGCCGAAGGTGCCGCCCGCGTCAGACCTCTACCTCGCCTGGCGTGCCGGCACCCGCCGCACACCGGCCGTGGCCGCGGCCTATGCGCGCATCCACGACGTGGTCGGCGGCGCGGCGCTGCGCTGATGAATCGTCAGGCGCTGGGCGTGGCGGCGCGAGCAGCCGCCGCAGCCGCCTGCGCGAGACGAAGCAGGGTCGTGATCTCCTGGGGCGCGGTTGCTTCCACCCCGTGGAAACCGTTGTTGTAGGTCGGATTGAAGTTGAAGTCGACCTTCTCGGCGACGGAGAGTTCGTACTCACCCTCGCGGATGTCGCGCTTCGCGGTATCGATCGATTCCGGTCCGGAGAACTGGGTCTGCGCGATAGCGTCGTTACGCACGAGTCCCCACGACGCGAGCGCGTCGGGGGTCGCATCCTTCAGCAGTGCATCGACGGCGTGTGCCGCTTCCAGCAGCTCCCGGGAAGCCTCGCCGTACTGCGTTCCAATCGGTCGGAACTCCGCTCGGCCGAGCAACGGGTCGTGACGTTCGGAGATGTCCAACGTCCGCCGATGCATGCCCATGCTGGCGTCGTCTTCCTGGTTGATCTGGACGTACTGGTCGTCGCCACTGCCTGCGGGGTCGAAGCGCACGTTCGTGCTGAAGGCATACGGATCGTGCTTCGGGGCGGCGACGGTCAACATCGAGATCTCCCAGCTAGGTCAGAATAGTTCGTGCACCGTACCGCGCGGCATCGTTGATGCGCGACGGTTTCGTGCGAACCGGGCCCCAGCCGGCCACAATGGCCGTTCTGGCCTCGCGCCCCAGTGCGCAGCCACGATGTGGGCCTAAGGCTCCAGCCGAACCCGCCACCATCGCGTGCCAGCCGGGTCGGTGACCTCGGTCGCAGCAGCGCGCACCGCCGCCGCCCCGCCCGCGCTGGCGACAGCGGATGCCGCGTACGGCTCCCCTGCATCATCGAGGCGCAGGAAGGTGATGCGGTCGTGGAGTCGCCCGGTGCGGCCCTGCCAGAACTCGAGCTCGTCGGCCACGAGCCGCAGGCCGCCCCAGTCGTCGGGGAGCTCGACCCGCGCCGGATTGATGGCGGCGGTGCGATCGTCGAGTTCGCTGCGGTGCGCGACGGCGCGTGACTGGTGCGAAACCGCGGCGCCGATGCGCGCCTCGATCGGCCGCGATGCGAAGTAGGCGGCCGAGGTCGCGCGGTCGACCGGCGTCACGCGACCGACGGCGCGCACCTGACGTGGCACCTCGCCGGGCCACCACCAACAGAGCGCGGCACGGTCGTTGGTGGCGAGCTCATTGGCCTTGCGGCTGGCGAGGTTGGTGTACCAGGTGAAGGCGGCGGCTCGCTCATCGACGTCCTTGAGGAGCACCATGCGGGCGCTCGGCGTGCCGTCGGCGGCGACCGTGGCGGCGGTCATCGCGTTCGCTTCCGGGCCGGAGCGAGCGGTCGCCGCGGCGCGCGCCAGGGCGAACCAGGCGACGAAGACGGCCATCGGGTCACTGCCGAGCGTGTGCGCGGCGAGCGGCCCAGCAGCGTATTCGACCCGGAGGCGTGCGACGTCGTCATCCACAGCGCGAGAAGTACCCATGTTCGCGTGCGCCCGCACGTGTATGCTCGCGAGCACTGTCTGAAAGGTGCTCGCCATGCGTTTCCCGAAGCTCGTCATGCTCGTCCTCATCGCCCTGTGCGCCCTCGTGGCTGCCGGCTGCGGCGGAGGCCCGAAGGACTCCCAGGAGAAGCTCTCCGCGGCGTGTGAGCGCCAGGTCGAGGAGATCGCGGAGGCCAAGAAGGCATCCAAGATCGTCACCGCCAAGTCGAGCGAGGAGCACGAGGCCAGCGAGCAGCTCCACGAGTGCGCCGGGCAAGCCCCGATCGAGGCGGCCGCCACGACCTCCACGAACGACAGTTCGAACGCGACCGCCGACGACGAGGCCGACGCGGCGAAGGCTGCGGGCGACACCTCCAAGGACGCCGGCTCCGACACGACCGAACCTGCGGCCGACACGCTTCCGGCCGGCTTCGACGCCGACGCCGCACGCACGCTGTTCGCTTCGACCTGTGGGGGCTGCCACATGCTGACCGACGCCAAGACGACCGGCAACGTCGGACCGAACCTCGACACCATCGAGGACACGGCCGCCGAGGTCGAGGAGCAGATCAAGAACGGCGGGGGCGTCATGCCCGCCGGGCTACTCACCGGTGACGATGCGACCAACGTGGCAGCCTACGTCGCGTCGGTCTCACCCTCGCCCGGCGCCTGACCCACCTGCGCCAATGCCCGGACGTTCGGGCGTCGATTCAAGCGTGCCTGCACGCGTGGCGATGCAGTGACGTGCCGTCGCTCCCCCGCCTCCTGCTCCTCCTGCTCGCGACCTGCGCCCTCGTGGCGAGCTTCGCCGTCGGCTCGGCGGGCGCGCGCCCGTCGACCCGGGCCGCGCTGATGGTGCCACCGACGCCGCAGCTGGCCGGGGTGACCGAGACGAGCGCGACGATCCGCTGGGGCGCGAGCCCGGGTGCGACGGGGTACCTCGTGACGCGCGGATCGCGGGTCGTGGCGCAGGTCGGCGCCGCCACGCGCAGCATCACCGAGCGCGGCCTCGAGGCAGCACGCTGGTATCCGTACCAGGTGGTGGCCCTACGAGGATCGACGCGCTCGGGTCGCACCGACATCATTCCGGCCGTCACGGCCGCGGCTGCCACGTGCACCAAGTACGTGTCATGGTCGGGCAGCGACTCGGCTGACGGGTCGAGCGGCGCACCGTGGCGCACGGTGGCCAAGCTCGTCGCGAACTGGAGGCCCGGTTGGGTCGGCTGCCTGCGCGGCGCCTTCGTCGAAGACGTGTCGATCCGCGTCGGCGGCACCGCGGCCGCGCCCGTGACCCTGCGCTCTGATCCCGCGACCGGCTCCCGCGCCTACCTGACCGGGCGTCTCTGGATCGCGCGGGGCGCCGACCACGTGCGGGTCGCCGGCCTGTCGCTCGATGGACGCGCCAACGTCGGCATCACCAAGGGCGACCTGCCGAGCCCGACGGTGAACGCGAACGATGCGGTGTTCATCGACAACGACGTCTACAACCGCCGCACGCGCATCTGCTTCGACATCGGCTCGATCCGCGGCTACGGCACGGCGGTGGGCACCATCGTGGCCCGCAACCGCATCCATGACTGCGGCGCGCGGGGAGCCGACGGCAACGGCAACAACCACCACCACGGCATCTACGTCGAGTCGGGGCGCGCGACGCGCATCGTGCAGAACGTGATCTACGGCAACGCTGACCGTGGGATCCAGCTCTTCCCCGACGCGCAGGGCACGCTCGTGCTCGGCAACGTGCTCGATGGCAACGGCGAAGGCATCATCTTCTCGGGGGGCGACGGCTTCGTCTCCTCCGGCAACCGCGCGATCGGCAACGTCGTCACCAACAGCCGCACCCGCTACGACATCGAGTACTACTGGGAGAACCCCGCGCAGGTGGGCCGCGCCAACGTGGTCGCGCGCAACTGCATCGGCGGCGGCAAGTGGGGCGGCATCGCGCTGCCCGCCAAGGGCTACGCCGTCGGCACGAACGTCACCGCCGCGCCGAGCTACGTGGCGCGGCTGGCCGGCGACCTGCGGCCGCGGGCGGGCTCTGCGTGCCGCACGTGGCTGACGTCGCCGCTCGTGCCGCTGCGTCCGTTCAGCTGAACGGTTGCGCTACGCGGTGACGAGCGGGTAGATCGCGGCGAAGTGGCAGCCGACGGCGGCCACGACGCAGATGTGGAAGACCTCGTGGAACCCGAAGACGCGCGGGAACGGATTGGGCCGCTTGAACAGGTAGACGAGCCCGCCGAACGTGTAGAGCAGCCCGCCGAGCGCGGCCAGCACGTAGACCGAGGTGGCCTGCCCCTCGAGCGCGGGGATGAGCGTGAGCGCGCCCCAGCCGAGGCCCAGGTAGAGCGACACCTGCAGCCACCGCGGCAGCTCGCGCACCGACAGGCGCAGGGTCACGCCCGCCACCGTCAGGCCCCAGATGAGCGAGAGCGCGGTGACGCGCACCGCTCCGTCGAACCCGATGAGGATGAACGGGGTGTAGGTGCTCGCGATGAGCACGAAGATCATGGAGTGATCGAGCTTCTTGAGCAGGCGGTGGGCCGACGGACGCCACCACACGCGGTGGTAGAGCGCGCTCGTTGTGAGCATCGCCAAGGCCCCGGCACCGAAGATCGAGGCGGCCACGACCTGGAGCGTCGCACCGGCCTGCACGACCAGCACGACGAGCGCGGCGACCGCGAACAGCGCACCGAATGCGTGCGACACGCCACGCAGCAGCGGGCGGGCGAGGTAGGTCTCGAGGAGCGCCGCAGCTTCGTCGCGGAGGTGGCCGAGTTCACCCTTGATGTCTTCTCGCGTCATGTGAGGCCTCCGGGCGCGGGCGCGCAGCTCCAGTATCGGTGGGCGGGGCGGATTGCTCAACCGCGAGGTGCCCGCTGTGCACCTCGCTACTCGCGCGCGTCGCCCTGTTCGGCTGGCGGCGGCACTGCGTCGTCGCGCTCCGCCACTGCTCGCTCCACGCCACGCGCACGCGCCGTGCGAAGCCCCCGCAGCATCCACCACAGGGCGGTGAGCACCATCAGGCCGGCGATCGTTATGGGTATCCACACCAGGCCGCGGAACCCGTCACCGAGATCCTGCTCCCCCACGCGCGGCGCGCCGGCTGCTGGCTGCGTGAACCACGCACCGAGGCGCGATACGGTCTTCGGTACCTGCTTGGCGTCGTCGAGCGCGAACTTCCCACCGATGTCGGTGCGAACGGCCACGCGCAGCGGCGTCGCACCGCGCTCGACGCGGATGGTGAGCACGGTGCCCGCCGCCAGCCCGTCGCTGTCGTCGAACCGGAGCAGCTGCCGGTAGCGGATGCCGGTCGCGGCATCCTTGCGCACGCGTGATGTCTTCGCGGTGGCGTAGTCGAGCGTCGACGTCAGCGATGGCTGCGGCTTCTCGCCCGCAGCAACCGCCTTCGCGCCGTAGGTGAAGGAGATCGGCGGCTCGACCTTGCGCTCCTGCGGCTGGTCGGGCACGAGCACCTCGACCGCGAACTCGCCGCGGGGCACGACCAGGTTGACCGTGAGCGTGTCGCGCGGCGCCACGAGCACCGCGTGGATGAGCTGGGAGCCGGGGTCGGTGCCGAGCGACAGCTCGGCCGAGCCGCGCGGCAGCACCTGCGCGGTGTGGGCCTGGGCAGCGGTCGCTGCGACGAGCACCGCCAGGAGGGCGACGAGGGGTGTGAGGATTCGGCGAGTCATCGGTGGTGACTGTACCGCATGCGCTGCGCGACACCGGGTCAGGAGGTTCTCCCCCGGAAGACACGTCGACCCGGTGCGGGGAGGCACCGGGTCGGGTGTGGGATGGTTCTCAAATGTCGCGAGCCCTAGGGGGAGGGGGAACGGCTCGCGACGTTGTCGGAAGGATCAGGCAGCGGTTCGCAGCCAGGGCGGCACGATGCCGATGTTGTCGTTGCCGATGAAGGCGGTCTTGGTGCTCGTGAGCATCCACGGCGGGACGATGCCCGTGTTGCCCGGCTTGGTGTCGAGCTCGCGGGCGGCCTTGGCTGCCTCGACGTTGTCGGTCATCCACGGCGGGACGATGCCGGTGTTGCCGGCCTCGGTCGGTGCCGGCTGGAGCCACGGCGGGACGATGCCGATGTTGCCGTTGATCGGGGTGCGGACGACGGGTGCTGTCTCGACCGGCGTATGCGGGAGTGTCTGGATGAGCATCTCGTCTCCTTTCAGTTCGTTCGTGTCGACCGGAGAGGTGGTCGGGATCAACCGGTGTGTCGATCTGCTCGAAGTATTTCAGGCCGAACACGAGTTATGCAAGAAATATTTCACGTCTGCGAGGTTGGTTTGGTCAGTTTCGTCGTCATTGTGCCGCCACTTGTGCGCGAATTCGACGCTGACACGTCGTTTTGTAGGATTTCGGCCTTTTCGGGTCATCTCGACGATTTTCTCGCCGTAGGCCCGATTCAGCCGAAGTTCTTCGCCTTCATGCGCCTGGGCGATCGCTCGCGCAGCTCCCGCGGCAGTCGATGCGCCTCCCGCGCGACGAGGTTGACGACCCGGTCGTGGCGCTCCAGGCGGCCCACCATGCGCAGCATCGGCTCGCCCCGGATCGTCGTGCGCTGCTCCTTGTAGAGCTGCGGGCTCACGATCACGTTGAGCTGCCCGGTCTCATCCTCCATGAGCAGGAAGACCATGCCCTTCGCGGTGCCCGGCTGCTGGCGCGCGGTCACCGCTCCCACCACCTCGATGAGCTTGCCGTTCGGCACGTTGTCGAGCGCATCCTCGATCGTCACGACCTTCGGCCCGAGCAGCGGCCGCAGCAGCCCGACCGGGTGCGCGCGCACCGACAGCCCCTGCGTCGAGAAGTCGAGCACCACCTCGTCCCACAGCGACAGCTGCGGCAGGGTGGGTCCATCCGGCGCCTCGATCTCGAGTGCCCCCTGCTCGGTGTGGGGAGCCGTCGCGGGCGCGAGGTCGTCGACGGCGCGACTGGCCGAGCCCTGCCCCGATCGCCGGGGCCGCGCCACGAGCCCGACCTGCCAGAGCAGCTCGCGCCGACCGCCGCCCTCCTCGCGCGCGAGCGAGTCACAGGCTCCCGCCATGACGAGCTTCTCGACCTGGTCGGTGCGCAGGGGGGCGCGGCGCAGCAGGTCTTCGATGCCGAGGAAGGGGCCGCCACGTTCACGCTCCCGCTGCAGGGCGAGCGCATCGGCGTAGCCCACGCCGTTCACGCACCCGATGCCGACCCGGATGGCGGGGTGCGCCGCCTCGCCCGAGCGCCGCCGCCCGAACGACAGTGCAGCCGCCTCGCGCGCGGGCAGCTCCTCGACCGTGCACAGCGCATCCGAATCGTTGACGTCGACCTGGCGGGCCGCCACGCCGTGCCGCGCTGCATCGCGCAGCAGCGAGTCGGCCGGATAGAACCCCATCGGCTGGGCGTTGATGAGCGCCGCGTGGAAGTGCGCCGGGTAGTAGTGGCGCAGCCACGACGACTGATAGGCGAGCAGCGCGAACGCGACCGAGTGCGCGCGCGGGAACCCGTAGTGGCAGAAGCCGATCACCTTGTCGAACACCCCGTTGGCGATGGCGGGCTTGACGCCGCGGCGCTCGGCTCCGGCGATGAAGCGCGGGCGCCACGCCTCCACGCTGCCGGCGGCGCGCTTGCGGGTCATGGCGCGGCGCAGCCCGTCGGCCTCGCCCGCCGTGAAGCCGGCGATCGCCATCGAGACCTCGATCACCTGGTCCTGGAAGACGATCGCGCCGTACGTGTCTTTCAGCACCGGCTCGAGCAGCGGGTGGTCGTAGGGGATGGGCGTGGCCGGGTCGGCGCGCAGCGCCTCGCGGATCGCCACGTAGGGGTTCACGCTCTGGCCGATGATCGGACCGGGGCGAATCAGCGCGACCTGCACGACCAGGTCGTCGAGGTTCTCCGGGCGCACGCGGCGCAGCGACTGGATCTGCGCGCGGCTCTCGATCTGGAAGGTGCCGACCGTGTCGCCCTCCTGGATCTCGGCGTAGACGGCGCGGTCGTCGAGCGGGATGCGCGACAGGTCGATGCCGCCATCGACGACCCACGACCCGCGCCCGCGCGAAGCTCCCCCACCCCCACGCGCGCCGCCGGTGCGGGCGATCGTGTCGACGACCTCCTCCACCGCGCTCAGCATGCCGAGCCCGAGCACGTCGATCTTGAGGAAGCCGGCGTCGGAGCAGCTGTCCTTGTCCCACTGCACGAGCTGGCGACCGGGCGTGGCGGCAGGCTGGATGGGCACGACGTCCTCGAGCGGCTCGGTCGACACGATCACGCCGCCCGAGTGCTGGCTCATCACGCGCGGGAGGCGGCTCACCTCCGAGGCGAGCATGCGGAAGGCATCCCAGCGCGGACCGGCGTGCTCGGTGCCGAGCGCCTCGTCGATGCCACCCCCACCCCAGGAGTCACTGCGCGAGGCGACGCGCGCGAGCTCCGCCTGCGGCAGCCCGAGCACGCGTCCCATGTCGCGGATCGTGCCCTTCGTGCGATAGGTCGCGTGCGCGGCGACCATCGCGCAGCGGCGCGCGCCGTAGCGCTCGACCACGCGCGCGAGCAGCCCGTGGCGGATGTCGCGCGGGAAGTCGAGGTCGATGTCGGGCACCGACACCATGTCCTCGTTGAGGAAGCGCCCCATCCGCAGGTTCGCCTCGAGCGGGTCGACGTGGCTCAGCCCGGTGAGGTAGCAGACGATCGACTCGACCGACGAGCCGCGCCCGCGCCCGGGCGGGTTGAGGTTGCGGTGGGAGCCGTCGCCACGCACCTCGCGGGCCACCTCGCGCGCGAGTTCGAGGATGTCGCGGTGCAGCAGGAAGAACCCCGACAGCCCGTGCCGGCGAATGACCCGCAGCTCCTCGTCGAGCCTGACGCGCGCGCCCATCGCGGTCTGCCGCCCCGCATACCGTCGGTCGAGCTCGGCGATCGTGATGCCCGCGAGCAGCTCGTCGGCCGACTGCCCCGTGCCGTCGGTCATGTCGGGGTAGCGGTAGCCGACGCCGGCCGTCAGGTCGAACTCGATGCGCTCGGCGATCACGCGCGTGTTGCGCACCGCGTCGGGATGGTCGACGAACCGCCGCGCCATGTCGGCGGGCGCACGCAGCACGCGCGCGAGGTTGCCGTCGCGCTCACCCTCGCACGCCTCGAGCGTGGTGTTGAGCCGCACGGCGACGAGCGCCTCGTGCAGCCGCCCGCGCTCGAGCGTGTGCGCGTGCACGTTGCCGGTGGCGACGACCGGCGCGTGACAGGCCTCGGCCACGTGGCGCAGTGCGCGCACGCGCTCCGCATCGCCGCGCTGCTGGGGGAGCTGCAATTCGACGTAGACGTCTTCGCCTCCGAAGGCGGCCTGCAGGCGCTCGACGGTGGCGGCGGCCCGGCTGGGGCGACCGGCGGCGAGGTCGCCCACGAGCAGCCCACGGGATGCGCAGCCGGTGAGCAGGGTCAGCCCCTCGGCGTGGTCGCACAGCTGCGTGAGCGTCACGAGCGGGTCGGGTCGCAGCGCGCTGCCGCGGATGAGCGCCGACTGGCCGGGCGGGCGACCCGGCACCTGCTCACGCCTGGCACCCCGCCGCGGGCCGCCGCCCGCCCCGCCACGGGCGCGACCGGCTCCCCGCCAGTTGGCTGCGCCCCGCTCGCGCTCGGCCTCACGGTCGGCATCGGCGAGCCACTGCCGGGTGAGCGCGGTGGCGTCGACCTCGGTGGCGGCGGCGAGGGCGGCGGCGCCGCGGGGGCGATAGGCCTGGGTGAGCAGGCGGCAGAGGTTGGCGTACCCCTCCCCCGTGCGCACGAGGAGCGTGGCGTGGCAGAGGCGCCCGAGCTCATCCTCGACCGTGACCTCGGCGCCGGTGATGGGACGCACGCCGGCGGCCTTCGCGGCATTGGCGAACTCGAGCGCGCCGCACAGGTTGTCGTGGTCGGTGACGGCGAAGTGGGAGTAGCCGAGCTCGGCGGCGGCGAGCACGAGCTCGTCGGGCTGGGAGGCGCCGTCGAGGAACGAGAACGCCGTGTGGGCGTGGAGTTCGACGTAGTCGTGTTGGTATCCGGCCATGCGGGTAGTGTATCGAACATACGTTCGACTGGGCGCGCAACCGGCGCCCTAACGCCGGCCCCGACGCCGACGCCGACACAGACACGACAGGAGCCCCACCCCATGACCCTCGACACCCGCACCCTCGCCGGCCCGGTCTCCGCTCCTGTCGCCCGCCCCCTCCCGGCACGCGCGCTGCGCGGACCGGTGCCGATCACGGATGCCGGTCGCTGGGGTCGTCAGCACGATGTGGCGGCCGCCGGGAGCGCGATCGTGGCCGAGGCGGCGCGGTTCGAACCGGCCCACCGCGCGGCGACGCACCTCGAACCCGGCGACTTCGACCCGAACTGGAACCAGCTGCTGCAGACCTCCCAGGCGCTCGACCTGCTCCTCGGCCTCGGCACCGCCCGCCTCGCGGGATAACGCGAGCCACGAACCGCGAGCCACGTGCCACGAACCACGAGCCACGAACCACGAACCACGAGCCGCGAACCGCGAGCCGTGAGCCACGAGCCACGACATGGGATTGGACCACGCTATTCGAGGTCCAATCCCATTTCAGTTGTGCCAACCAGCGTCACCGACCTTCGGCCGCATCCAGCGCGGCGTCGATGCTGGCGATCACGTCGCTCAGGTTCCGCCGCACCTGGCGAGCGGTGAATCGGAGCACTCGATACCCCGCGGCTGCCAGCAACCGGTCGCGCTCCCGATCCTCCGCGCGCACCTGGGGACGGCGATGTCCCGGCCCGTCGATCTCGACACAGAGCATGTGTTCCGGCCAACGGAAGTCGGGTTCGATCGAGCGACCATGTCCCACCAGGAACCGCACATTGCATTCAGGCGCGCACCTGCCGGGTCGATCGAGCGCGGCGATGACACGGTCTTCGAGCCCACTCCGAGAGCCCGCGCTGCCACCCAGATGGAGCTCGATCGCACGCCTCACGACAACGACGCCGCGGTGCCCGCTGCGCGCTCGAACGAGGGCACGGAGCGCCGGCAGGTCGAGCAGGTCCCGGTATGCGGCTTCGTGCACGACGCGTGCCAGCCGGTGCGCAGTCAGGCTCACGCCGAGGTCGCAGATGGTGCGAGTCACATTCATCACCGGGATTCCGTCACGCGACGTGACGTGCGCCTCGTCGGCCTCCTTCACCAGGTGGATCTGCAGGCCCGTCGATCTGCGATCCAGCACGGACGACACCTCGATCGCAGGTGTCGTTCGATCGTAGATACCCCACAGGCGCGCAGCGGAGGTGTGACTGAGTGCGGAGCCGGCGCCCGCTGCGAGCACGGCCGCCATCCAACGGCCACGCTCCGAGACGTGCGGAGAACCGACGGCGTAGACACCGCGATGCAGTTGGTGAAGGCGTCCGGCTTGCACGCTTCGGTCGATGGTCGCAGACGACACCCCGGCCGACAGTAGTTGTCGACGAGCCACCACGTCGTGCTGCGAGCGAGCGAGTTCAGCGACGATCCAGTCACGGCTCAGTCGGTCGGCAGCTGCAGCGGGGGGTGAAGTCATGCGACAAGCCTGTGCGTACACATCGCACGAGGTCGTCACGTCTGTGACGACTTCGCACCAGAACAAGCGCACTGCCTGCGCAGGGCGCGATCCCGGATCCGAGTACGTGCATGGCACCGCACGATTGGGGATTTTGCTCGCATAGCGACGTCAATTCCCATATCGCCCGGGAGGGCGTGAGGTTGAGGTCGGTGCCGTGGGGTCGCGGCTGGGGCGCCTTAACGACAGCGGCCCGTGTGGTACTCCCCCGGGGGAAAGAAGCAATACACGGGCCTACCGTCTCACGCGGCCGGGGCCGCGAAGTCGTATGTGGATCGACCGGTCGGTCGGATCGCGATGTGTCAATCGATCGCGAGGTGTCAGCCGATGGCGACGTGTCAGTCGCTCCCCTTCGCCGAGCCGCGACCGTCGTAGTCTTCTGGCAGCGGAGCCAGTGGATA
>JAOPYW010000261.1 GCA_025964405.1 Thermoleophilia bacterium
ACAACCCGGGCTCGATCACGTCGGGCTCGTCGGGCGTGATGGCTGCGCAGAACCCGACCGACACCCAGTTCGCCAAGGCACGCACCGAAGCGGCGTCGACCACCGTGGAGTCGTTCTCGGCCGAGAAGGCGAAGCTCGAGAAGATGAAGCAGGAGGCGGAGGAGCAGCTCGGCGGCAAGGTCGACGTGCGCACCGATTCGCGCGGCATCGTCGTCTCGATCGCCGGCGATGCGCTCTTCGATTCGGGCAGCGACCAGGTGAAGCCGGCTTCGGTCGCTACCTTGACCAAGCTTGCCGTGGAGCTCAAGCGATTCGGCCGCCAGGTCGAGATCCAGGGCCATACCGATGGCGCGCCGATCGCGACGCCTCGGTTCCCGAACAACTACTTCCTGAGCATCATGCGCGCCTACAACGTGCGGCAGATCATGGTGGGAGCCGGTCTTCCGGGAGCGAGCGCAACGTCACTGGGTCGCGCCAACTACGACCCGATCATCGTTCCGAAGGTCGCTACGGCCGATGTGCCGAAGAACCGTCGCGTCGAGATCCACGTGCTCGCGCCGGGCACCAGCGACGCCGGGCTGCTCGACGAACAGGGCACGGCACTGGCGCCGAAGGGCCCTGACGCGTCGGCGGCCGAGCCGGTCGACATCCGCCCCAAGGTGCAGGTCGCACCACCCAAGTTGCCCGCCCCTGCACCATCAGCGGCCGCAGGACTCACCGACCCGATCGTGGATGCGTCATGACGCGACCACCCTCGATCACCCGCCCGTTCACCCCACACCGCACCGCACACGCTCAAGCAGCGGACCTCGTCTGCCGAATCGTCCGCCAGGAGAACCCAGCATGAAATCCAAGCTTCCCGTCATCATCGCCGTCGTCGTCGTCGCTGCAGGTGCAGGCCTGTACCTGAGCGGCATGATCGGTGGCAAGGCCGAAGGTCCCCTGAAGAAGCACGCCGTGGCTCCGGTCACGATGGCCGCGCCCTTCACGGTGAACACGACCGACACCGACGCCCAGCACTTCGCCGTGTTCAACGTGGCACTCAAGCTCGCGCCGATGGACGAGGCGCACTGGGCCAACTGGTCGGGTGCCAACGCAGGCGGCCACGGCGGCGGGGGCGAGGCCCCTGGCCCGATCGAACTCGCCTCGTACGCCAAGTACCGCTCCGCGATCGTCGAGGTGGCGAGTGGCATGAGCATGGACACGCTCTCGACACAGGCCGGCAAGGAGTCGCTCAAGAAGCAGCTGCTCGACCGCTTCGCCGAGATCGCGGAGGTCGACGAGGCCGAGGCCAAGTCGAGCCCCGAGGATCCCGCCACGATCGGCATCGAGCCGCCGTACCACGTCGACGAAGTGTTCTTCACCGACTTCGCACTGCAGTAGCCACCCCTTCGCCTGACCCGCCACCACGTTACGAGACGGATCGACCATGAGCGAGAACACCGTAGTCACAGAGCTGCTCGAGACCGCGCTGCAGCAGGCGGCCGACGTCGCGCGCACTCGCCTCGAGCGGGATGTGCAGGTCGTCGCTGCCCAGGTGACCGGGTCGACCGCCATCCTGCGCTTCGACCTGTCGTTCGGCACGGTCGGGCGACTGGCCTGGTTCGTCTCCAACGAGGATGCGACGGGGTTCTCCGACCTGCTCATCGGCGGTGCGGGCGACCGCGGCGCCGTACTCACCGAGATGCACCTCGACGCGTTGACCGCGGCCTTCAGCGACATGCTCGAGCGCGCCGTGAACGGCATCGGTGCCGGGCTCGACGCTCCGCTCGAACAGGGTGAACTCGACCTCGGCATGGAGCCGGAGCTGCCGGCCCTCGAGCCGGGCGGCGCCAGCGTCACGCTCGCCCTCGAGATCGCCGACTTCGGCAGCTTCACGGTCATCCAGCACGCGAACGCCGCGCTGGCCGCCCACCTCGAACGCCATGCCGTGCCGGCCTACGCACGCGCACAGGCGCCCGCCGCAGCCCCGGAGGGGGAGGTCGTCGCCGACGCCCCCGTCGCGACCGCAGCTCCTGCCGCGCAGGCCGCCGACAACGTCGTGTCACTGCCGAACGTCGTGCAGCCCGCCCAGGCACCCGGGCGCTCGACCGGCGACCTCGACATGCTCATGAACGTGCCGTTGCCGCTCACGGTGGAGCTGGGCAACACGCAGCGAACGATTCGCGAACTCGTCGAGTTCACCGTGGGATCGATCATCGAACTCGGCAAGCTCGCCGGTGACCCGCTCGACATCAAGGTCAACGATCGCGTGATCGCCCGCGGCGAGGTCGTCGTCATCGACGAGGAGTTCGGCATCCGCATCACCGAGATCATGTCGGCGGAGGATCGCCTGCGCGGCCTCGGCTGACGCACCGCTCCCCGAAACAGCTGCGCGAACCCATGCACATCGCCCATGAGGCGATGCTTTTTGCAATGTCTCTGCTGTGATGTGAACGGTTCAAGGCGCTTGTCGACGTCGCCGACCTCGGCTGTGTGAAGCCTGTTCCCTTCCTGTTCGCGGCCCTCGCCGCACTCGTGCTCCTCGTCGGAGCGCCCCTCACCGCGCAGGCCGCGGAAGGCGCCTCGACGACCGCTGCGAAGCCCGCGGCCACCGCGAAGGCAGCCGCTGCCGTTGATCCCACCAAGGGCATGACGAAGGCCGAGACGGCGAACTACCTCGCGTCCCACGCCGACGAGGCCGCCAACGCGGCCAACGCCAAGGATGCCGCCCGTCGCGCCAAGGGGAGTGCGTTCGAGCGCGAGTCGCTCGACCAGAAGGCCTTCACGACCAAGACCACCGCCAAGAAGCCGTCGAGCGGCGGCGGTTCGATCGCCCGCATGCTCTTCGGCCTGCTCGTCGTCGGCGGCCTCATCTTCGCCATCCACTACCTGCTCAAGCGCTGGGGCAAGTCGCGTGCCAACGCCGGCGGCGGCACGGCCGGCGTCATCGACGTCGTCGCCACGACGCAGCTCGCCCAGGGACGCGCCGTGCACCTCATCCGCGTCGGCAACGAGGTCGTGCTGGTGGGCGCCACCGAGCACTCGATCACCCGCCTCGGCGAGGTCGACCAGCGAACGCTCGGCCTGGCCGGCGTCGGCACGCCGGAGACCGGAAGCTTCACCTCGCTCCTGCAGGGCGCGATCGAGGTCGGACCGGCCAGCGCGCCGCTCCCGCTCGCCCAGATCACCTCGGGCAGCGGCGGACCATCGGTCAAGCCGACCTTCGTCGGACGCTTCGTCGAGAACCTCAAGCTGAACACGGCGAGGTAGCCCCACCGCTGCACCACACACGCACCGACACCGCGCAGGGCGCGCGCTCAACTCGACAGGATGTCGGGGAGCACGCACCGGATCACACCGCGCACACGGCCAGGGATGGCACCCCACACGCATATCCCATGGCCCTGACCTTCTCCCGACATATCGCAGCCCGCTTCGCAGCCATCGCGCTGCTGGTGCTGGTGCTCGTCGCCGCCTTCGCCGCGACCGACGCGTCGGCCGTAACGGTGCCCGCCTCACCGACGAAGGCCGCTGCGCCGGCCTCGCCCAGCACAGGCGGCAAGAACATCGGCATCTCGATCGACACCGGCGCCGACGGAAGTGCCTCCTCGGCCATCCAGGTGCTCGTCGTGCTGACGATCCTGTCGATCGCACCGTCGATCCTCATCATGATGACGGGCTTCACCCGCATCCTCATCGTGCTCGGCTTCGTACGCAACGCACTCGGCACGCCGACGATGCCGCCGAACCAGGTGCTGGTCGGCCTGTCGATGTTCCTGACGCTGTTCGTGATGTTCCCGGTGTTCCAGAACATCAACAACACCGCCGTGAAGCCCTTCACCGACCACAAGATCACCCAGCAGCAGGCGATCGACAACGCGCAGAAGCCGCTCCGCAAGTTCATGTTCCAGCAGGTCGACCAGGAGGACCTCGCCCTGTTCGTGAAGCTCGCCGACGTCGAGCGCCCCAAGACCCGCGCCGACGTGCCGACCTACGTGCTCATCCCGGCGTTCCTCATCTCCGAGCTCAAGACGGCCTTCCAGATCGGCTTCCTCATCTTCGTGCCGTTCCTGATCATCGACATGATCGTGGCCAGCACGCTCATGAGCATGGGCATGATCATGCTCCCGCCGGTGATGATCTCGCTTCCCTTCAAGATCCTGTTGTTCGTGCTCGTCGACGGGTGGGGTCTCACGATCCAGTCACTCGTGGCCAGCTTCGGAGGTAGTGGCTGATCATGCTGGACCCGACCCTGTTCGCAACCATGAGTGACGGCGACGTCATGGGCATCGCCAACGACGCGATCTGGATCACCCTGCGCATCGCGGGCCCGATCCTCATCGTGGGCCTCGTCGTGGGCCTCGTCGTCTCGGTCTTCCAGGCCGTCACGCAGATCCAGGAGCAGACGCTCGTCTTCATCCCGAAGATCATCGCCATCGTAGCCGTGCTCATCATCGCCGGCCCGTGGATGATGAACTCGATGCTCTCCTACACCGAGCAGCTCTTCGAGCAGATCCCGACCCTGGTCGCGAACCGCTGATGGAGATTCCCCTCGACTGGGCGATCCCGCAGGTCATCACCTTCCTGCTGGTGGTGGGGCGACTCAGCGGGCTCTTCCTGATCGCCCCGGTGTTCTCCTCGCCGATGATTCCCGGCAAGCTCAAGATGATGATGCTGCTCATGCTCGCGCTGACGATCACCCCGATCGTCTCGGGCACCGCGACCGCACCCATGCCGACCGGCATCGTGGAGCTGCTCCTGGCGATGGTGACGGAGGTGGTCATGGGCCTCGCGCTCGGCTTCTCCGTCGCGATCGTGTTCTCCGCCGTGCAGGTGGGGGCGTCGTTCATCGACACGTCGATCGGCTTCTCGATGGCCAACATCATCGATCCGCTCTCCAACACGCAGGCGACGGTGCTCGGATCGTTCTACTCGATCATGGCGACGCTCATCTTCCTGAGCATCAACGGCCTCCACTACATGCTGGCGGCGTTCAAGCAGTCGTACTCCGTCGTCGGCGTCGGACAGGTGCCCGACTTCGGGAGGATCCTCGACAACCTTTTCTTCACCTTCAAGCACCTGTTCGGCATGGGCTTCCAGATCGCGGCGCCGGTGCTCATCACCCTGCTGCTCTGCGACGTGGTGCTCGGCATCGTGTCGCGCGTCGTGCCGCAGATGAACGTGTTCTTCGTCGGCGTGCCGCTCAAGATCGGCGTCGGCCTGCTCGCGATCATCATCGCGCTGCCCACGTTCTCGACCTTCCTCGGTGAGCGCGTCAGTGACGTCCTCGACGGTGCCGGCGTGATCACCGGCGCCGGGCGCGACGACGAGCAGCCGAAGGCGCCCAGCACGGCGAACACCGCTGCCAACCGCGCCGACGCGACCGGGCGCATCAACGCCGCGCTCGCCGCTGCGCGCACGAAGGCACCGACGACCTCGAGTGACGACGCTGCCACCCCTGCGCCCGCAGCTCCCCAGACCGCCGAGGGGGTGAACGCGACCGATGGCAGGTGACGACAAGACCGAGAAGGCGACACCGAAGAAGCGCGAGGAAGCCCGCAAGGAGGGCAACGTCCTGCGCTCGCAGGAGGTCGGCAACGCGTTCGGCATGCTCGCCGGCTTCGGTATCCTCGGCATCTGGGGACCGAAGCTCTGGGACATGGTCTTCGACGACATGAAGCATCGCCTCAAGGCGTT
>JAOPYW010000290.1 GCA_025964405.1 Thermoleophilia bacterium
AGGATGCCGACGGACAGAAAGTGCACATGCACCGAGACGTGCCTGAACCCTGCCTCGGCAACAGCACGCAGTACAGGACCAAGGACCAGCGCGAGCAACTCAGGAAAGTGGCGCAGAGGAAGAGCGACGAAGACACGCGCTACGTGTTGCTCGACTCCGACGACATCACCGAGGTGATGGTCAGCCTCGAGAACACCACGGCGCCGCTCGCCACGCCGGGCGGCCCACCCGTCGCCTCCGTCAGCGTCTGACCCTGCGCGGGAACCCGCGCGTCGGGTCGCGCGTCTGAGCGTGCGATACGTCCAGCTCGGGAAGGACCCTGCCATGTCTGATCGCACGCGCGTACGCCGCACCCTGCCGCTCATCCTGCTCCTCGCGCTGCTCGCGATCGTCGCGGCCGGCTGCGGCGATGACGGCGCGGCCGAATCGACCGGTGTGATGCAGTCGGGGGAGACGACCGCGACCGCTCCGTCGGGCGGCGGGGCTGGCGACCAGTCGGCTCCGAGTGGCAAGGTGGCGGCGATCGCCGCGACCCTCCAGGTGCGCCTGACCAACGTGGGCTCCAAGGCCGGTGGCGGCATCCCGGTCCCGGCCGGGCTGGCGTGCACGAAGTCGATCCCCGCGACCTGCAGCGGCACGGTGAACTGCACCGACGGCAACGGCCTGCTCGCCACCGGCGTGAAGCCGACCGAGCGCGAAGGGACCACCGACCCCGAGTTGTGCCGATGGATCTCCGAGACGCCCACGTCGGTGCTGACGCAGCCCGCGACCGACGCCGGGCAGGTCTGCACGCAGGTCTACGGGGGAGCCGAGCGTGCCACCGTCACCGGCATGCGCGACACCGAACGGATCAACGTCACGTTCAGCCGCACCAATGGCTGCGAGATCGCGCGTTGGGACGCCGCATCGCCGCTCTGGACGGGTGTCGTGCCCGCCGCGACCGACGGCGCGCCCCACGACATCGACGGCGGCACGGGTGCGGCGCCTGCCGACACGCCGACGAGTTCACCCGCGCCCGACCTGCAGCCCGAGGTCATCACCGACCCGATCCGCTAGCGCGGTCGCGCCACGCGCTGGCCTTCCGCTCAGGCGTCGTCCTCGACGGGCGCCGACGACGCGATCGTGTACTCGTACTGCTCATTGAAGTCGGTGTCGCCGAGCACCGACGCCGTCGTCACCTTGAGCTTGCCGTTGAACTTCGCGGGGAGCCCGCTCGGCAGGTACCAGATCTCCTGCACGTCACCGCCGCGCGTGTCGCCGGTCTGCTTGGAGACGACCTTCACGTGGGTGGTGTCGGTCTGGGCGCCCCCGACCGAGACCTGCGCGGGCCCGAGGTTGGTCGCGGTGTAGGTCGACGTCGCCTTGTCGGCCTGCTTGCACACCCACGTGGTGGTGGAGCCGACCGCGGCGTCGGCGACCAGGCGCTTCGCGTCATCGCCACAGGTGTAGGTCTTGACCTCGGTCTGGTTGAAGAACTCGATGCGCCGCTCGAAGCCGTTGTCGACCACGCCGGTGTCGGTCGTGCAGTAGTTGCGCTCCTCGATGTGCTGCTCCACGTACACGACGTTGAGGCTCCAGCCGCAGTCGTCGTCCTGGTCGAGCTTGACCACGGCGGCGATCTTGTCGGGGAACTCGTGCGTGCTGCCGCCCAGTGCGCTGATGCTCTCGGTGCCGCTGCCCGTGTAGGAGTACGTGCCGGCCTCGGGGCGCAGGCCCGCATCGACCGCGTCACCGTCGCCCGTCTTGTCGGCCCCGACCAGCTTGCCGGCATCCTTGGTGGAGACGGCGTCGGTCTCATCGCGTGCGCCGACGGTGCGAACCGCGAAGGCGACGAGCACGATGATGAGCAGCGCGACGATGACGAGCAGGAGTTTCTTCATGCCTCGATTCTGCCCGCGGCGTCGGTCGTCAAGCGTGCGTACTGCTCGGGGCTGCCGCCGACCCGAGCGTGCGCACGTCGCGGCTCGCCAGCATCACCACGTTGAGCGCGACGCCCGACACCGCCATCGTAACCAGCACGGGCGTCGTGCCCACCCATTCCACGGCGAACCCGGCGAGCGCGAGCCCGAGCGGCATGAGCGCCAGCGAGCCCATCCAGTCCCACGCGCTCACGCGCGCGAGGCGATCGGGCGGCACCTCGCGCTGGAGCGTGCCGTGCCAGAGCGTGTCGAACATGCCGTGGCTCGTGCCGGCGACGACGCTCATCACGAGCAGCGTCCAGAGCGGTGCCTCGAGGATGAGCAGCACCGGCACGACCGCCGTCGTGAAGAACAGCACGAGGCACACGACCATCGCGTGCGGTATGCGGGAGCTGGGCGCGAGCAGCGACCCCGCCACGCCACCCGCGGCGAGCGCGGCCCCGAGCAGGCCCCAGGTCGCGGCGCCGTCGTAGCTCCCCCGCATCACGACCGGTCCGATCACCTGCAGCGGCCCCTCGCAGAGCAGCAGCCACAGTGACGCGAGCAGCACGATGAGCCACAGCCACCGTCGCGACGTCACCTCGCGCCAGCCGTCGGCGAGCTCGTGCAGGAACGGTTCGCGTTCGGCCACGACCACCGACGTCAGCGGACCGATGCCGAGCAGCAGCAGTGCGCTCACCGCGAACGTCGTGGCGTCGATCGCGATCGCGCCTGCCGGGCCGGCTGCCGCGACGAGCAGGCCGCCGCCCGCGAACCCGGCGATC
>JAOPYW010000328.1 GCA_025964405.1 Thermoleophilia bacterium
GACGCCTCGATGATGTTCGGCAGCGCCTCGACACCGCTCATGTTCGGCATGGTGATGTCGAGCAGGAGCACGTCGGGCCGCACTTCACGGGCGACCTCGATGGCTGCGACGCCATCGCGCGCCTCGCCGACGATCTCGAAGTCGGGCTCGAGGCCGAGCACCAGCCGGAGCATGGCCCGGTAGGCCTCCTGGTCATCGGCGATGACGATGCGGCAGGCTGGTTCGGATGTGGGTGACGTCGTCACCCCGGTATCCTACCGGTCCCTCCGGGAGCAATTGACGACGGCGCCAAGGGGCTAATTCCCTGACGCCGTCGAGCAACAAGTGTAGCGCAGGCGCGCGCCCCGCTGCGTCGCTCCCCGGCCGAAGGCTGCAACCCCACGCACCGCTCCCCCCGATAGACGGGTGCGTGTCCGGGACGGCGCGCGGTGACGGACGGGACGCAGGTGACGATCAGGGATATCGACGTGCTGGTGGCTGGGCTCGGGCCGAGTGGCGCAGCTGCGCTCGCGCGCCTCGGCCGCTCCGGCACGTCTGCGATCGGCATCGAGGCGCGCTCCGCAACGCCCGATCGCGTCAACGTCGTCTTCCTGCACGCCGGCACGCGACGCATCATGCAGGGGCTCGAGCGGGGGAGCTGGTCGCCCGACGACCTCTTCACGCTGCCGGGCGCCAGCTCGATCCGCGACGTCGAGCGACGGCTCCGCACGAGCGCCGCGGCGGCCGGTGCCGAGGCGCTCTACGGCACGCCGATCCGCAGCATCGAGCAGCTCCACGACGGACGTTTCCTGACCCGGGTCGAGGGCTCGCGCGACGCGTTCCGCTCGACGTGGCTCATCGACGGCAGCGGCGGACGCGCGCCGGGCCTCGAGGCGCTGGCCCCGCGCCTGCAGACCACGAGCCGTGCGCGCGACACGTACGTGATCTCGCATTCGGCGTGGCACCCCGGGCTCCCCGTGCGGTCGAAGCAGGTGGTCGATCCCGACGGCGTGTCGCGCTACGTGAACCTCGCGCGGTACCGACCGGACGCCGAGCTCGGCACGCAGCTCACGATCCAGATGCGCGGCGCCGCGCCGGCCGACCCCGAGGCGTTCGAGGCGTTCATGCGCCCCGCAGCTGGCCTGCGCGACCCCCGCGCCGATGCGGTGTCGGTCGTGACGATCACGCCGCAGGCAGCGGGCGGCGCGCGCCGCGGCAACCTGCTGCTGACGGGAGACGGCATCACGCGCATCCACCCAGGCACCGCCCAGGGCATCAACCTCGGCGTGCACGACGGTGACCGCGCCGCGCGCGCGATCGTGCGCGCACGGGCGGCGCGCACGCCCGACGAGGCCGAACGGGCGCTCGCGCAGTACGACGAGTTCACGATGGCAGACCACGAGGCGGCCGAGGCTGCGAGCGACCTGCACTTCCTCTAGGTCGAGGCGGTAGGCGCGCCCACCGCTCCCCACCGGAACGATCGCGCCCCCAGAGCCGATAGGCAGGTAGGGACGTGACCGGGGAGTCGGGATGGGGATCCAGGCGATAGATGCAGCTATGCGCGTAGGCGCGGGCGCAGCGACGGCCACGGCCAGCCATGCCGGTGCGGCGCTCGGACCCGGCTGGCACGAGCTGCTCGCGACGACCCGGCTCGGCAAGGGCCGCATGTTCCAGGACGTGCTCGACGCGCAGCTGCGCTTCAAGGCCGTGGGCGAGGGCGCGTTCCAGACGCGCCGGATCGAGCCCGATTCGCCGGCCGCCGAACGGGCGATGCAGTTGCCGGCGGTGCGCCAGGCCATCCTCGGCATCGTCGAGACGATCGACGCGGCCCAGGGGTTCAAGCAGCTCGACGGCATCACGTTCTCGTCAGACATGGCGGGCTACGTCGCCAACCGTGCGGTGCAGTCGATGCATGGCGAGGCGTCGCTGAGCGGGTTCCGTGAAGCGGTCGGGCGCTCGTACGCGCACGTCGAGGGCACGGGCGCGGTGCGCGCCGGCAACTGGATCCACTTCGGGCCGGAGAAGAGCCTGCCGCTTCGCACGTTCACGCAGGATCCGGGCGCGGTCACGCCGCAGCTCACCGAACAGCTCTCGCGCTCGATCAAGACGATGCTGCACGAGATCGCGCACATCGTCACCCCACGCAGGGCCGATGAGGGCGACCTCAAGTGGCTGAGCGAGGGCATCGCCGAGACCTGGTCGCGCTGGCCGGGCAACGTCGAGGCGGCGAGCGCGCGCATGGGCGTGCCGTCGGTGCCGAACTTCCACAAGGTGCTCGATGCCGAGAACGAGAAGTATCCCGACCAGGTGAAGACCCTGCGCGCGCTGCTGCAGCTGGCCGGTGTCGACACGGCGAACCCGGCGTCGATCGCGGTCTTCGAGAAGCTCGTGCAGAAGGTCGGGGTCAGCAAGGTGCCGCTGCGCCTGGCGCGCCGCATCGAGGAGCTGCATCCCGGGGTCACGCGCGACGAGGTGACGAAGCTCATCGCCACGCTCTCGACTGACACCCGTGACGCGAACCCGCAGCCGGTGCTCGACCTGGCCCAGCGCCTCGGCGTGCAGCTGCAGCTCCCCTGACGCGCGCAGCGCAGGTCGCCCGGGGGCGACCCACGCCACGTGCGTCGAGCAGGTAGGTCAGGCGTCGGAGTCGTCGCCCGCATCGTCGGCGTCGTCGCCGGCATCGCCAGCGTCGTCTGATGAGTCGCCGGAGGCGGCATCGACGTCACTGGCCTCGCCGTCGTCGGTCGCATCGTCGGCGGCTGACTCGTCGCCGTCGGTGGCGGCATCGTCTTCGGTCGTGCCGTCGGTCTGGGCCTGGGGATCGTCGCTCTTCGTGGTGTCGTCGCTGCCGGCGTCGCAACCGGCGACGACCACGCCGGCGATCACCGCGATGAGGACCATGGGAGCGATGCGGCTGAGCTTGCGAGTGAACATGTTCGTGCCTTTCGGAGGGTGTGATGTGTGTCAGGGCCCTCCGCGAGGGGCGCCGCGTCGGTTCCTCGGCGGCCGAAATCTGGCCGTGTGGGAACCGCCGGCGCGGAAACTGCGAACGCGCTGGTGTGATCTCCCTCGCCTCCTCAGTAGGTACGCTCCCCGTGATGCCAGACGCCTCCCGTGAGCAGCTCGACCAGGCCGCACTCGTCACGCGCGTCGCGACCGGTGACGAACGCGCGCTCGCCCTGCTGCACGAAGCGCTCCAGCGCGTGGCGCTCGCCACGGCGCACCGCATCGTGCGCGACGCCGGCGCCGCCCACGAGGTCGCGCAGGATGCCTTCCTCGACCTGTGGCGCACGGCCGCGAGCTACGACCCCGATCGCAGCAGCGTGATCGCCTGGCTGCTGCGACTGGTGCGCCTGCGTGCGATCGACCGGTTGCGTCGCGACGGCGCGGAGCGGCGCGGCGGGCGCGCAACGACCGGTTCGCTCGACGATGCGCTCGAGGCGTCGACCGGCTACGACGTCGCGACCGACGTGCAGGAGCGCGTGCGGGCCGTGCGCATCCGCAGCGCGCTCGATGCGCTCCCACCCGACCAGCGTCGCGTGGTCGAGCTGGCCTTCCTCGAGGGCCACACCCACGCCGAACTCGCCGAGCTGCTCGACCTGCCGGCCGGCACCGTCAAGACCCGCTGCTTCCGCGGCCTCGCGAAACTCGCGGAGCTGCTCGCCGACGAGCGCGAAGGAGACCCCCGATGACCCACGACGACATCCAGCCACTGCTTGCCGAGCACGCCCTCGCGACGCTCGCGCCGGAGGCTGCGGCGCGCGTCGATGCCCACCTCGCCGGCTGCGCCGCCTGCCGCGTGGAGTTCGACGAGCTGCTCGCCGCCGTCACGGAGCTCGAGCTCGCGGCATCGCCAGTGCACGCGCTGGCGCCGCGCGCAGGTGCGCTCGACGACCTGCTCGCGGCCGCACGGAGCACCCCGCAGGAAGCGTCAGTCGTGGCGCCGGAACGCGTCGCGCGCGACCGCGGCGTGCCGCAACGCCCGGCGCCCCGGCGCCGCTTCCGCTTCGGGTTCGCGGCGGTGGCCGGCCTCGCTGCGTGCGTCGCGCTCGGCGGATCGCTCGTCGCCCTCGACTCGCGCAACGATCGCATCACGTCGCTCGAGCGCCGGCTCGCCGAGTTCCAGGCCGCCATCCAGGGCGCCAAGACGCCCGAGGGCCGCGACGCGCGCGACCAGTTCAAGGCGTTCTTCCGC
>JAOPYW010000108.1 GCA_025964405.1 Thermoleophilia bacterium
CGATGAGACACCTCGACACCCTCGAGGCCGAAGCGATCTACGTGCTGCGCGAGGTCGCCGCGTCGTTCCAGCGACCGGCCCTGCTGTTCAGTGGCGGCAAGGATTCGATCGTGCTGCTGCGGCTCGCCGAGAAGGCATTCCGCCCGGCGCGGTTCCCCTTCCCGCTCCTGCACGTCGACACGGGCCACAATTTCCCGGAGGTGATCGCCCACCGCGACCGCCTCGTCGAGCAGCTGGGGGAGCGGCTGCTCGTCGCGCGCGTGCAGGATTCGATCGACGCCGGGCGCGTCGTCGACGAGACCGGCGTGGGCGCATCGCGCAACCGCCTGCAGTCGGTGACGCTGCTCGATGCGATCGCCGAACACGGCTTCGACGCGGCGATCGGGGGAGCACGACGCGACGAGGAGCGGGCGCGCGCGAAGGAGCGCGTGCTCTCGGTGCGCGATGCGGCGGGGGCGTGGAACCCGCGCGCCCAGCGCCCCGAACCGTGGAACCTCTACAACACGCGGCTCGGCCGCGGGGAGCACGTGCGCGCCTTCCCGATCTCGAACTGGACCGAGCTCGACGTGTGGCGCTACATCCGGGCCGAGGGGCTCGAGCTGCCGTCGATCTACTTCGCGCACGAACGCGAGGTCTTCCGCCGCTCGGGCATGCTGCACGCCGCGGTCGACGAGGTGGAGCGCACGCCCGAGGAAGCGGTGTTCACGGCGAGCGTCCGGTTCCGCACGGTCGGTGACATGACCTGCACGGGTGCGGTCGCGAGCCATGCGGCGACGCTCGACGAGGTCGTCGCCGAGATCGCCGCGACGCGGGTCTCCGAGCGCGGCGAGACCCGACTCGACGACCGCGCCGGCGAGGCTGCGATGGAAGACCGCAAGCGCGAGGGCTACTTCTGATGGCGCGCCAGGCAGCAGCTCCGCCGCACGACCCGGCCCAGGCGCCGACACGATTGCTGCGCATCGCGACGGCAGGCTCCGTCGACGACGGCAAGTCGACCCTGATCGGGCGCCTCCTGCACGACTCGAGGTCGATCTTCGTCGACCAGCTCGCGCAGGTGGAGCTGGCCTCGCAGCGGCGCCACGGCGCGAGCGGCGCCGTCGACCTCGCGCTCCTCACCGACGGGCTGCGCGCCGAGCGCGAGCAGGGCATCACCATCGACGTGGCCTACCGCTACTTCGCGACGCCACGGCGATCGTTCATCATCGCCGACACGCCGGGGCACGTCAGCTACACCCGCAACATGGTGACCGGCGCCTCGACCGCCGACCTCGCCGTGGTGCTCGTCGATGCGCGGCATGGCATCGTCGAACAGTCGCGGCGCCACGCCTGCATCTCGGCGCTGCTCGGCATCGGCCACGTCGTGCTCGCCGTGAACAAGCTCGACCTCGTGGGGTTCGACGAGGGTGTGTTCCGTGACATCGTTCGCACCTTCGGAGCCCTCGCCGACCAGCTCGGCATCGACCACGTGCAGGCGGTGCCGCTCTGCGCGCTCGACGGTGACAACGTCGTCGACCGGAGCGCGCGCATGCCCTGGTACGACGGGCCGACGCTCCTCGAGCACCTCGAGGCCGTCGACGTCACCGCCGCGCGCGGCCCCGAGGATGCGGCCGCGGCCCGACTGCCCGTGCAGTGGGTGGTGCGGCCCGGCGCCGCAGATCCGCACGCCGACTACCGCGGCTACGCCGGGCAGGTGGCACGCGGCGTGCTGCGGCCCGGCGACGAGGTCGTGGTGCTCCCCGCGGGCACACGTACGAGCATCGCGTCGATCGACACCTGGAGCACCACGCTCGCCGCTGCCGGCACGGGCGAGGCCGTGACCGTGCGCCTCGCCGACGACGTCGACGTCGCGCGCGGCGACGTCATCGCTGCCGTGAGTGATCCGCCACGGGTCACGCGCACGCTCGAGGCCATGCTCAGCTGGATGCACGAACGGCCGCTCCGCGTCGATGCGCGCTACCGGTTCCAGCACGCCACCCACGCGGGTCGGCTCACCGTCACCGCCGTCGACCACCGCATCGACATCGCCACCCTCGCCATCGACCGCAGCGTCGACACCCTCGAGCTCAACGAGCTCGGGCACGTGCACCTCGAGGCCGCCGCGCCGATCGCGTGGGATCCGTACGCCGACAACCGCGCCCTCGGCAGCCTCATCCTCATCGACGAGGCCACCGGGGCCACAGTCGCCGCCGGCATGCTCCTCGCGGTCGACCAACCCGAATCGCTCGAGGCTGACCTCGCAACGCTCGCCCGCGTGCCGGCCGCGCACTCGCGCGCCGAACGCAGCGCCCTGCTCGGGCTGCGGGGCGCGACCGTCTGGCTCGCCGATGCCGATCGCGCCTATGCGCAGGTGCTGGCGTCGCTCCTCGTGCGTTCGCTCGTCGAGCGCGGGGTGCCGGCCACCCTGCTCGCACCCGCCGACCCGGTGGTCGCGATCGACGGGGCGCCGCTCGACGCCGCGTCGGTCATGTCGCGACTCGCCGAGGCGGCGCGGCTCCTGGGTGATGCGGGGGTCGTGGCGGTCGTGGTCGCCGGGGGAGCGGCGGGCGCACTGCCACCGACGTTCGCGCGCGACGTGCACGACGACGCCGACGTCACCTTCCTCGACGTGACGGCGGTGCCGCGCACGGCTCCCCCCGGTGCCGACCTCGTGCTCGACGCGCCCGCGCCCGGCGACCAGCTGGCCCTCGTGCTCGCACTGCTGCGCGACGCCGGGGTGCTGACGGCCTGACGCGGTCGCCAGTTGTCTGCAGGTCGGCATGCACCTGCAAGGAATCTGCAAGGTGCAGCTCCCCCGGCGCAGGAAAGTCTGCCGGAGACTGTCGGGTGTAGTCGGACGAGGGTCAAAGGATCCAACCGAACTGCCGATGCGGTCCGGGTTGTGGTCTCCGCGAATGCGGGCACCATGGATTCGGCCGTCTCGCTCGGCCCGTCGCCCGCATCTCATGACGCACCTGCAGCTCACACCCATCGGTACGAGTCCCGCCTGGTACAACCACGGCGAGGCGAACAGTGGATTCCTGCTGGAGGTCGACGGTTTCCGCATCCTCGTCGACTGCGGCTCGGGCGTGATCGCGCGCTACCTCGACCTGTTCGGCACCGACCGCCCGATCGACGCGATCGTGCTCAGCCACGTGCACGCCGACCACTGCTTCGACCTCGTGCCGCTCAAGTTCGGCATCGGCATCGGCCCCCTGGCCGACTGGCGCCCGCAGCTCTGGCTGCCGCCCGGCGCGCCGGAGCGGCTCGCGCGGCTGGTCTCGGCGTGGGATGCCGACTTCTCGTTCTTCACCGACACCTTCGACGTGCACGAGTTCGCACCCGGCACCGACTTCGCGCTCGGCGGCTGCTCGGTCAGCTCGCTCGAGGTGCCGCACTACGTGGAGAGCTTCGCGCTCCGCTTCGACCACGCCGCAGGCAGCTTCGGCTACACCGCCGACCTCGGGCCCACGCCGCACGTGGCGCCGTTCATGGCAGGCGTCGACGTGTTGCTCGCCGAAGCCGCACTGGCGGAGCACGCCGACCTCTCCGCCCCTGACCGTGGGCACATCACGGCGACCGAGGCCGGGCACGTCGCCGAGGCCGCCGGTGTCGGGCGCCTGTTGCTGACCCACGTGCCCGAGGAGCTCGGGTTCGAGCGTGCGGTGGCGGCCGCGGCCACGCAGTTCGCCGGCCCGGTCGACCTCGCCCGCAGCGGCGAGCTCGTTCCGGTCGCCCAGGTCATCCGCTCCGCCAGCTGACCGCCGCGCTTGCTGGTCGTTCGACGGGGGTAGCACCTCGTCATGGACCTTCGCGCCTACCGCATCTCCGTCGCAGCACTCGCCTCGCTCCTGGTCGCCACCGCGGTCGCGGTGGCCGCAGCCACGCCGACGCCGGCGCCCGTGCATGCGACGGCCGGCGCGCAGCTCCAACGTGACACCTACGTGTCGAAGGGTTCCGGCACGGGCGGCAGTGACGGCATCCGTCGCGTGACGGGCTCCCTCGGACGCCTCACGAGCACGGCGCCCGCAGAGCCCAGCGACGCCTACGTCACCGTTGATTCGGCTGCACGCATCTCGGTCGACGACACGGGGGAGCTGCGGCTGGTCGCGAGCGTCGACGGCGTGGCGCGGCCGCTGGGCGTGCGGTTCCCGTACCAGGGCGTGCAGGCCGTGCGTCCGCACCGCAGCGGCGGCGAGCAGACCGTGACGGGGGCCTGGCTGCTCGCGAACGTGCCCGCCGGTGCGAGGGTCGTGGTCGAGCCCCGCCTCATCGTGGCCAATCAGCACCCCGTGCGCCAGGGCACGAGCGTCGTTGCGCTGCTCGGACCGGGCACGGTGTCGATCGAGTACGCGCGCGCCGCTGGTTGAGGCGCCGCGCGGCGCGCACGGGCGTCGATCTCTGGTATCGTCCTCGAGCCGCTGAAGACAGTTGGTGACCTTCGGGTCAGAAGCTCGGGTCATCCCCGACGCCAGCCGAGGCCGTGAACGAGAACGACGCGCCGCTCCCGATGCCCTGCATCGACGAGCCTGCACGACGCTCCGCGCACCCTCGGTCTGCGCGTCGAGCATGTCTCGAACTCCTGACGCGACAGGTGCCCGTACTACCGCGAGGTACACCGTGAACAAGGAACAGAAGGCAGCAGTCGTCACGACGCTCACCAACCAGTTTGGTGAGACGAAGACGCTGTTCGTTGCCGACTACCGCGGGCTCGACATGCCCGACATCACGGAGCTCCGCTCCAAGCTTCGAGACGCTGACGCAACGTTCAGCGTGGTGAAGAACACGCTTGCCCGCCGTGCCGCCAAGGATGCTGGCCTCGACGCTGTCGCCGACCTGTTCGTCGGTCCCACCGCCGTTGCCTTCGCCCATGGAGATGCTGCTGCGGTCGCCAAGGCGCTCAAGGACTTTGCGAAGACCCGCAAGGACCTGCTCGAGCTCCGCGGTGGCCTCATGGACGGGGATCTCGTATCCGCCGCCCAGGTCAACGAGATCGCCGAGCTGCCGGCACGCGAGGTCATCCTCGCCATGCTGCTCAGCACGGTCGACGCCCCGGCGAGGACTCTCGTCGGCGCGATCAACGCACCCGCTCGCGACATCGTTGGCCTCCTCGGCAACTGGATCGCGAAGCGCGAAGAAGCCGGCGAGGCCTGAGCCCCGTTCGTCAGTCAGTAACGACAGCACCACCCTCACTGTAAGAACCACCCAAGGAGCACCACCATGAGCACCATTGAGACCATCGCCGAGTCACTCGACAAGTTGACCGTCCTCGAGGCCGTCGAGCTGCGCAAGCTGCTCGAAGAGCGCTGGGACGTCTCCGCTGCAGCACCGGTCGCCATGATGGCGGGCCCGGCCGGCGGCGCAGGCGGCGACGCAGCAGCCGAGAAGACCGACTTCGACGTCGAGCTGACCGCGGCCGGCGACAAGAAGATCCAGGTCATCAAGGCCGTGCGCGAGATCACGGGCCTCGGCCTGAAGGAAGCCAAGGAGCTCGTCGACGGAGCCCCGAAGGTCATCAAGGAGGGCGTCAACAAGGACGAGGCCGACAAGCTCGTCGCGACGCTCGAAGAGGCCGGCGCCACCGTCACGCTCAAGTAATTTCGAGCCCAGCGGTTGCGTGATCCTGCTCCTCGGAGCCGGGTCGCCGAACTCAGGAACGACCCCGGTTCATCGCGAACCGGGGTCGTTCCGTCTTCCGCGCCGACCCGCCCATGTGCATTCGGTTTGGATAGCGGCGCAATGCTTCAGCCCATGGGGTGGATGTCGATAGCATCGGGCACTGATTTCCCCGTGACCCACTCCAGACCCGATCGGCCAGCCTCCATGACCTCCCGCTCCCTGGCGCGCTGCGCCGCCGTCGCCCTCCTCGTGCTGGGCGTCGCCGTCCCACTGGCCACGGGAGCGCCCGCCGCGCGGGTCATCGGAGGCAAGCCCGCCACGAGCACGCCGCTCGGCACCGCGATCGTGAGCATCACCTACGCCGACGCCAAGGCGCCCTGGCTCGGTCACACCTGTGGCGGCGTGCTCGTTGCACCCCAGCTCGTGCTCACCGCGCGACACTGCGTCGACGACTCCCCCTACCTGACCATGCCGCGCGACTACGACGTCGCACTCGGCACCGGTCCCACGTTCGCGCTCTCCAAGACGAGCTGGGCCGGCACTCCGCGCACCCGGGTGCAGTCGATCCACCGCTCCCCCGGCGCATACCTGACGGCCTGGAACCGCGGCGCCGACCTCGCACTGCTGCGCCTCGAGGGCGCGTTGCCCGGCTCGAGCACGATCGCGATCGCGCATCCGGGCGACGAGGCCTGGTGGGGTGCGACCGCAGCCCGAACGACGGGCGTCAACGTCTACGGCTGGGGAGCCACGGTCGATGCCAACGACGACAGGGGCACCGACCCCTCGGGGTTCCCGACCCTGCTGCAGACGGCCGAGCTCCCGACGGTGACGACCGACACGTGCATCGCGAACGCCGAGTTCCCGATGATCTCGAAGAACTACATCTGCGCGGGCGCCACCCAGCACGCGACGGGTGCGGTGCGATCGGGCTGCACGGGTGACAGCGGCGGGCCGCTCGTGGCGACCGACCCGGCTGCGGCGGCCGGCGACCCGGCTGCGGCGACGAAGGTCGTGGGCATCGTGTCGTTCGGCGAGCACAACGAGTGTGGCGCCGACTACGGTCGCTACGTGCGTGTGGCCGATTACGCCGGGTGGATCGACGGGTTCATCGCCTCGACCACGCCGCTGCCGAGCGGCACCGGTGCGCCGCGGGCGGGAGCCTCGTCGTTCGCGAAGGGTCGCACGAAGATCAGCCTGTTCTCCAACGGCGGCGGCACGGCGCAGCAGACCATGGTGCTCGTCGACACGCCGACCGGCTACACCGTCGAGGCCGGCCGGGTGACGGCGGCGAAGGTGATCGCGCTGCCCCTGGCACCGAGCAAGAACGGCAAGCTCACCGTGCGCCTGCGCGCGGTCGACGCCGACGGCAACGAGTCGGTGAGCTCGCCGAAGCTCACGGTGCGCACGAAGGTCGACCGGGTCGCACCGCGCCTGCGTGCGGCGACGGCCAGGTCGCTGGGCGCGGGCTACTGGAAGCTGTCGTGGTCGAAGCCGGCCGACGACGACCGCGTGGTCGCCGTGCTGGTCGAGACCCGCAAGCTGGGCTCGAAGGGGAAGTGGAAGGCCGACAGCGTCGTCGAGTGCGAGCAGTGCTGGGTGAACGCGAGGGGCCGCGTCGCGCTGACCGGCTACACCTACGGCCTCAAGGGGAAGTGGCAGTTCCGTGTCACGCCCGTCGACCGTGCGCTCAACCACGGCGCCTCGGTCATCGCGAAGTAGCCTTCGCTGCGTCCGTACGGCGCGCTAGCGATCTCGACGCATCCGATTTGCACAGGCTTACCGTGGGTGATAGCTTGCGAGATCCACCTCTCGGGGTGGAGTGCGATCGCATGACAGGGTGAGTTCCCCGAAGTTCAGTGCACGCACGCCCAGCAGCATTGCCGCATCCCCACCGCGCAGGGGGAGCAGGCGTCTCAGCCGGGTGTGTGAGGGAGCCCACCGCGCGGGGACGAACGGCATGACGCCGTCGTTCGCATGCGAACCATCGCAGGACGTGCACATGATTTCCCGGGGCTCACGTACGTGCGCCCGGGCTACAACGACGCAGGAGCTGACTCCACAGTGGTTTCCCCTACACCCGTTCGCCAGCGGTACTCCTTTGGCAAGATCGACCGAGCGCTCGAGCTTCCCGACCTCATCGAGATCCAGAAGCGCTCCTACGAGTGGTTCCTGACCGACGGCCTCGCCGAGACGATCCAGGACATCAGCCCGATCGTCGACTACACGGGTAACCTCGCGGTCGAGTTCGGCGAGTTCGAGTTCGACGCGCCGACGATCGACATCGACGAGTGCCGCGAGACGGAGAAGACCTTCTCCGCGCCGCTCTCGATGACCGTGCGCTTCGTCAACCGCGACACGGGCGAGATCCGCGAGCAGCGCGTCTTCATGGGCGACTTCCCGC
>JAOPYW010000109.1 GCA_025964405.1 Thermoleophilia bacterium
AAGGTATTCCGAGTCCACGATTCCCGCCCCCTCTGCAATTCCTGCGTGGTTGGAGACGACCTCGTGCGTGGGAGCTCGCTCCAGCGAAAGCACACCTGGGTGTGGGGTCGAGTGCGCTAGGCGGCGACGGCGTCGTGCCACCACTCGGCGGCCTGACCGGGCGTGACGTAGGTCGCGGGCTCGACGGGCTCGACGAGCCGCAGCCGCGTCACCGGTGCGGTGACGGGCGCAGGTTCCGCGACCGGCGCCTTGTCGCGCAGGCGCATGGCCACGTCGGGTGCGTTGGTGATGATCGTCTGCACGCGCACGTCAGCGAGGTACTTCTGGATGTCGAGCTGCTTGTCGACGGTCCACACGGCGATGCCGAGGCCCGCGTCGGTGATCGTCTGGAGGCGCTCGTTGTTCGCGATGTGCGAGTCGATCGCGACGAAGTCGGCGCCGGCCCTGCGGGCCTTGGCGACGATCTGTGCGCCGGAGATCGGCCACTCGCCGTTCTGCCAGTCGGGCACGAGCCCGAACAGCGCACCCACCTTCGAATCGGGGGCGAGCTGGCGCAGCGCCTTCACCGAGTCGAGGTCGAAGCTCATGAGGTCGAACTGCGACGGCTGGAGCCGGGCTCGCAGCATCGAGACGATCTCGGCCTCGTAGCCGTGCTCCTTCGTCTCCACCAGCAGGCGCGTGTGCCCACCGGCGTCAGCGGCCGCATCCACCAGGTCGCGGAGGCGGCTCATGTGCTCGCCACCCGGCAGCAGCGGCAGGTCGGCGTAGCGGGTGTCGGCGATGAAGTCACCGCTGATCGAGGCGTCGTGGTACAGCACCAACACCCCGTCCTTGGTGCGCCGGACGTCGGTCTCCATGAGGTCGGCGCCGAGCCGGGCGGCGCTGCGGTACGCCGAGACGGTGTTCTCGAACGGCGCGTTGCCGGCATGGAACCCACGATGGGCCGCGACCTGCTTCGCAGCTGGTGGCGTGCCGATGACTGACCGCGTGGTGACTCCGGTGATGATCATGGGCAACTCCTCGGCGGGTGCCGCGTTGGCCATGAGCTAGGTACCCCGCCGAGGAATGCGATATCGCACTCGAAATATCAATGTAGTGCCATTGGGCGGCGCACCATGCAATTGATGCCGCGTCATCGGACCGCGTCAGTTCACGCGCACACCGCTCGATTCGAGCTCAGCGGGGAGCTGGATCGCCTGCCGGTTCGCCGTCCGCATGCGCGACGCCGCCGTGCGTCGTCGTCACCTCCACCGCGCTCCTGCTCGGCGGGGCGGGCGGCTCCCCGTCCTCATGGAGGGTCGCACCCGTGCGGGTGCACCAGTCGGCCCAGAGCTGGGGATCCTCCTCGACCCACTCCGGCTTGGGGCCGCCGCGCAGCCGCGCGTGCAGTCGCTTGAGACGAGGGATGGTGACGTTCTCGATGCGGTCGAGGATACGCGCGGCGCGACGAACCTCGCTGGCGAGCAGGAAGGCTCCTGGCAGCGCGAGGATGATGAACCCGGGGCCGGGTAGCCACCCGATCAGCACGCCGCCGACGATGAGCAGGATGCCCAGCGCGATCCTGACCGGACGCACCAGCACGTTGTGCCGCTCCGCGCGCCGACGCTCGTACCGGGCCACGAAGCGATTGCTCCTGATACGCCGTCGCCGTTCGGGTCCCGTATATGGAGGGAGTTCGTCCACATAGCTATTCTGCCACGCGCATCGGAACCCATCGGTCGGGGTACTCCGCAACATGCCTGAACCTGACCTCACCCCCGACGCGACGGCCGCACGCGCAGGCGTGCGCATCCGCGCCACCTGCCTCGACGACCTCGAGGCGATCCACGACACGCTCATGGATCCCGGTGTCATCCCCACCACGCTGCAGGTGCCCTTCACCTCGATCGAGGCGCGACGCGACTGGCTCGCCACCTCGCTCACGAACCGGCTCGACCGCAGCCTCGTCGCGGAGTCGCTCGACGGTGGTGAGGTGGTCGGCAACCTCGGCCTCATGGTCGCCACCTCGCCGCGGCGGCGCCACGTCGCGGCGCTCGGCATGTCGGTGCGCGATGCCTGGCAGGGTAGGGGGGTCGGCACCGCCCTGCTCGCCGCGGCGTGCGACGTCGCCGACAAGTGGCTCGGGTTGCGCCGCATCGAACTCGAGGTCTACCCCGACAACCCGGCCGGGCTGGCGCTCTACCGGCGCTTCGGGTTCGTCGAGGAGGGCCGTCGGGTCGGCGACAGCTTCCGCGCCGGCGCCTACGTCGACACGATCGTCATGGGCCGCATACGACCCGACCTCGACTGAACCTCAGTCGACGCTCGCCGGGGGCATCGCAGCTCGTTCGGCCGCCCGCTCCGCGGCGATGCGCCGATTGCGCTCGCGCACGCGGCGGCTCTTGATGATCTCGAGGCGCACGGCGAGGAAGATCGTGATCGCCAGTGCGCCCGCCGTCACGAAGGCGAGCACGAACAGGCCCTCGGCCCGCCAGTGCCTGGAGTTGCCGTAGTCGACGAACCGCAGCGCGAGCGTGACGGCGCTCATCGAGGCGGTCCACGCCCACAGCGTCGCGGCCACGCGGCGCGGCGAGAGCCCGATGTTGAGCAGGCGGTGGTGCAGGTGCCAGCGGTCGGGGCTGGCGATCGACACCCCGTGGCGGAGGCGCTTGAGCACCACGAACGACGTGTCGATGATCGGCACCGCGAGGAGCGCCAGCGGAATCACGAGGCTGATCGCCGCCGTCGTCTTCAGCACGCCCTGCACGCTGATCGTCGCGATCAGGAACCCGAGCGTCAACGCTCCCGAGTCGCCCATGAAGATGCGGGCTCCCCCGCGCCGCCAGTTATGCGGCAGGAAGCCGAGCGCCGCACCACTCGTCGCCGCCGCGAGGATCGCCACGCCGAGCCGCCCGTAGCTCGCCGCCACGATCGCGAACGTCGCGCCGATGATCGCGACCTGGCCGCCCGCCAACCCGTCGACCCCGTCGATGAAGTTGAGCATGTTCATGACCGCCACGATCCACACCACCGTGATGCCGACGCCCAGCACGATCGGCAGGTCGAACGGACGCACGAACGGGAGGTCGAGCGCGTTCACCACGAGTGGGAGCTGTGCCTTCGTCAGCCCTTCCGGCAGGTGATAGAGCGGACCGACCACCGCGGCCACCGCGATCGCGACCTGCCCGAACAGCTTGGCGCGCCACGGCAGGTCGACCAGGTCGTCGACGAAGCCCAGCACCGCCACCAGCGCGGCGCACGCGAGCGTGACCTCGAGCTGGTGCTGGTTGAGCCGACCGAGGCCGAAGATGTCGCCGCGCCAGTCGTTGAAGACGACGGTGGCGACGAGCAGCGCCAGCACGATGCCCACGCCGCCCACCTGCGGTGTCGGGGTCGACTGCACGCGTCGCTCGTCGGTCGGTGCGGTCGCGCCGGCACGCAGCGCGACGGTGCGGATGATCGGCATGAGCGCGAACGAGATCACCGCAGCGAGCAGGAAGGCCCACCAGGCGTCGTGGTACGCGGTGTCGAAGAGATGTGACACGAGGGCATGCTACCGAGCGCGCTCACGCGCACGGCAGCCACGTGCGTCGCTACTTCGTGCCGAACAGGCGGTCGCCGGCGTCACCCAGGCCGGGCACGATGTAGCCCTGCTCGTTGAGCTTCTCGTCGATGCCCGCGACGTAGATGTCGACGTCGGGGTGGTCGGCCTGCAGCCGCGCGATGCCTTCCGGCGCGGCGAGGATGGCCAGCATCTTGATGTGCACGGCGCCCGCTGCCTTGAGCGCGTCGACGGCGACCGTCACCGAGCCGCCGGTCGCGAGCATCGGATCGAGCACGAGCACGTCGCGGTCGCCCAGGTCTTCGGGGAGCTTCTGGTAGTAGGTGACCGGCTGCAGGGTCTCCTCATCGCGGTACATGCCGATGTGGCCGATGCGCGCGACGGGAACCATCCGCAGCACGCCGTCGACCATGCCGAGGCCCGCCCGCAGGATCGGCACGACGGCGACCTTCTTGCCACTCACCGACACGCCCGTCATGTGCATGAGCGGCGTCTCGATCTCGATGTCCTCGGTCTCGAGGTCCTTGGTCGCCTCGTACGTCAGCAGGTTCGAGAGCTCCTCGACCAGCGACCGGAACTGCGCGGTGTCGCACTCGACCCGCCGCAGCAGCGTCAGCTTGTGTCGCACGAGCGGGTGGTCGACCTCGACCACGCGGCCGACTCGGGTTGCGTCTACAGCGGTCATGCGTGTCCTTCGGTGAGCGCGGGATACAGCGGGAATCGTTCGAGTAGTGTCGCAGATCGGGCGCGCAGCCCGTCGACGTCGGCGTCGGCCGTGAGCGCCGCCGCCATGATGCGACCGGCCTCCCGCGCCGCCTCCTCGTCGAAACCACGGGTCGTCATCGCGGCCATGCCGGCGCGCACGCCGCTCGTGACCATCGGCGACGCGGTGTCGAACGGCACCGAGTTGCGGTTGACGGTGATGCCGACCTCCTCGAGGCGGTCCTCACCGGCCTTGCCGGTCCAGTCGATGCCGCGCAGGTCACCGAGCACCAGGTGGGTGTCGGTGCCGCCCGTGACGAGGTCCCAGCCCGCAGCCTGCAGCTCCACACCCATGGCCTGGGTGTTCGTCACGACCTGTGCTGCGTAGGAGCGGTAGTCGTCGGTCATCGCCTCGGCGAAGCAGGCCGCCTTGCCCGCGATGACGTGCATGAGTGGCCCGCCCTGCATGCCCGGGAAGACCGCGCGGTCGATCGCCTTCGCGTGCTCGGCCTTGCTGAGGATGAGGCCCGAGCGCGGACCACGCAGCGTCTTGTGCGTGGTCGTCGTCACGACGTCGCAGAACGGCACGACGTCGGGGTGCACGCCGCCGGCCACGAGGCCCGCGAAGTGCGCCATGTCGATCATCAGCTTCGCGCCGACCGAATCAGCGATCTCACGGAACCGGGCCGCGTCGATCTCGCGCGGGTAGGCACTGCCGCCCGCCACGATGAGCTTCGGTCGGTGCTCCTCGGCGAGCTGCTGCACCTGGTCGAAGTCGATGCGGTGGTCCTCCTCGCGCACGCCGTAGTGCACGAAGTTCCAGAGCTTGCCACTGAAGTTGACGTTGTGGCCGTGCGTCAGGTGACCGCCGTGCGAGAGGTTCATCGCCAGCACGGTGTCGCCCGGCTCGATGAGCGCCATGTACGCGGCGAAGTTGGCCTGGCTGCCGGCGTGCGGCTGCACGTTCGCGTGCTCCGCCCCGAAGAGCTGCTTCGCGCGCTCGATCGCGAGGGTCTCCACTTGGTCGACGACCTCACACCCCCCGTAGTAGCGCCTGCCGGGGTAGCCCTCCGCGTACTTGTTGGTCAGCACCGAGCCCACCGCCTCGAGCACCGCGCGCGAGGTGAAGTTCTCGCTCGCGATCAGCTCGATCTGGTTGCGCTGGCGCGTGAGTTCACCCTGCACGAGGTCCGCGAGCTGCGGGTCTCCGTCGCGGAGGGTGCGGGAGACGAGGTCGGTCGAGGCAGCAACGGTCATGGGCGAATCCTTCGGGCGCCGGGATCCACGACCCCGAGGTGACGCACCCATGCTATCGCGTCGACCCACCGACCCGGGTGCAGCGGCGCAGGCGTGCGGGATTCCGCACACGCCGGCCCCACCCCGCAGGCTTCACGCCGCGGCGTCGTGCTGCGCGTGCGCCAGCTGCCAGGCGAAGGCGACGTCGAGCTGCGCGACGTCGGGCGGGCAGGCGGCCTCGATCCAGATCCACCCCGCGGGCAGGTTGAGCGGTCGCTGCTCGGCGGGCTGCAGTGGGGGGAGCTCGACTCGCTCATGGGCCGGGTTCACGAGCTGCAGGCGGAGGGGGCGCGGGTCGCTCCAGGTCGCGGTGATCGTGACGATGCCGCCCTCCCCGCACCACATCCAGCTGCCGAACGATGCGGCGGGGGTGGCGACTCCGTGGGCCGCGGATGCGGGCGCGGGTGCGGGCGCGAGTGCGGCCGCGGGAGCTGTCGCTTCGACCACGCCCGCCGGTCGCAGGAAGCTCGGCAGGGTGGTCGCCGCGACGACGCCCGTGTCGACGGGCGTGTGTTCGGGCGCGAACGTGCGGTCGCCCGGCTCGAGGCCCTCGTCGACGCGTCGCAGCGCGACCGTGAGACACGTGACGAGCATCGACGCGGCCGCCCACGCGGCCAGTCGCGCGAACGCGTTGCCGCCGGCCAGCCCGGCGAGCACGCCGTAGCTGCCGCCACCGACCACGAACACGACCAGCGCCTCGAGCGGACGCGCGCGAACCAACGCGAGCGTGCCCGTGAGCCCGCCGCTGCCGCCCTCCTCGCGAAACGCGACGACGGCGGCGAACGAACCCGCGACCGACGCCACCGCCACGAGCAATGACGCTGCGGAGCCGGCGCCCGCCACGAGCAGCGCGTTCGGCGCGACCAGCAGCGCCACGACGAGCACGAGTGCACGCGGTCGCGCGCGCAGGCCCAACCGCTTGAGGTCGCCGCCGAGCGAACCGAGCAGGGTCGCGAACAGGGCGAGGCCCGTCTCGACCCACCACAACCAGAGCGGGAGCCCACCGCCCGAGACCGATTCGTCGGCGTGCTCGTCGAATTCGAGCCCTACCGCTGCGAGCACGACCAGCTGCATGGCCTGGATGACGGCGAGCGCAACCACGTTCACCGCGAGCAGGATGCCGATGCCCCCGTCGCCCATCGTCACCCCGACGACGAGCCCGACCGCGAGCGAGATACCCCACCAGAGCACGGCCGCGATGACGAGGCTGATCACCATCGACATGAGCATCACGGCCCAATTGCGGCAGTAGGTCAGGAGCGCGTGTCGGGCAAGGTCACGGATGCGGGTGCTCCTGTCGGGCGACGATCAGCGGCCTTCGCCTATCGGCCGCTGTGCCGCCCTCCTTGATCGGCGCGATATCGTTGCCGGGATGCCGCGCCTCCGCCACCTCCCGCGCCCTGTTGCACTCCTGCTCCTCGCGGGCGTGTTCGTCGGCGGCTGCGGCGATGCCCCGAAGCGCGCGGCCGGCGAGTTCGGCATGACGATCCGCAACGACACCGATGCGGCGGTGCAGGTGCAGCTCTGCGAGCAGTGGAGCGACGACCGCAACTGCCGTTCGTTCTTCGAGGATGACCCGCCGTCGCAGGACATCGCCGCGGGCGCCCAGGCGTCCATCCTCGTGCACGCCGAGACCGAACGCGGCAAGGGCAACGCCGTGCCCGGCACCGTGCGCTTCGCCGACCCGAAGACCGGCGACGAGCTCGGATGCATCCCGTACCGCATCACGGCGGCGCCGACCTCGCACGCCGACGCACCCCGGTTCGCGGTCAGCCAGGCCCACGCGTGCGACGACAGCTCCCGCGTGCAGCCCCGCTCGACGAGCGCGACCTGACCTCGGCGGCATGACCGCCGGCTCACCCCGGCCACCCTCGCGGCCAGCGCCGGCCACTCGAAGGCGCCGGCGCGAAGTTCGACAACCTGACAGGTAGCCTCCGACGTTGCATGGAAGCGCCCGTGGAGGGGCCATGCCGCAGGCAGGGACGCCCGCGGCCAGCACCCCTCCCCGGACAGACGTGGGAGACACCCGAATGACTTCAGTTACGAGCTCGACCCCCGTGGTCGACCCGGCCCTCCTGGCCGCCGCAGCGAAGGGCCCGGTCGACGCCGTGGTCTTCTTCCAGGCGCCGGAGAACGCGATCACGAAGGGTGCGGTCGAGCGCTTCGCCGCGATCGAGGAGATGCCCCTCGGCGCCGCCCGCAAGGAGGCGGCCTACGACGCGATGCACGACCTGGGCGCGGCGACGATCGACGCGCACCGGGCGCAGCTCGACGGCCTCGTGAAGTCGGGCGCCGTGTCAGCGGTCGACACGCTCTGGTCGCTGGGAGCCGTGCGCCTGCGCGGCGCGTCGCTCGACACGATCAAGACACTCGCCACTGCAGGCCTCGGCGTGCAGTCGGTGACCGCCGACCAGGTCATTCCGCTGCCCGAGCTGCCGACCGGCCCGATCGAGGACGCCGTCGGAGGCGCTGTCGAGAGCGCGCCGCCCGTCGAGGAGCCCGGCAAGGTCTACGAGGACTGGGGCGTCAAGCGCATGAACGCGCAGGCCGCCTGGACCCAGGGCATCACCGGCGCCGGCATCGTCATCGGTTCGCTCGACACCGGGGTCTGGACCCAGCACCCGGTGCTCAAGGGTTCGTTCCGCGGCACGCAGGCCGACGGCTCGCAGGTCTACGACTACAACTGGAAGGACACCGTCAAGGAGCTGCCGGCGAACGACACGCTGCCTGACGGCTCCCACTTCGACCCGGCCGTCGACGCCGCCGCAGACGGCACCTCCCGGCGCGCGATCGATCTCAACGGCCACGGCTCCCACACCACCGGCAGCGCGGTCGGTTGGGATGCGACCCACATCACGGGCGTCGCGCCCGACGCGAAGTTCATCGCGGCGCGCGGCCTCGGCGAGAAGGGCGGCTCGATGTTCGACCTCGTCGCCGCGATGGAGTGGTTCATGGCCCCGACCAAGGTCGACGGCTCGGCGCCGCGGCCCGACCTCGCGCCTGACATCGTCACCAACTCGTGGGGTGGCGCGGCCACCGGCAACCCGTTCCTGTGGATGGCGCTGCGCAACTGGAAGCGCTCGGGCATCATCCCGGTGTTCGCCTCCGGCAACGCCCAGCCCACGTACCCCGGCCAGGTCGCCGTGCCCGGCATGTACCCCGAGGCACTGACCGTCGGCGCCTCCGACCTCGACGACACCCGGGCGTGGTTCTCCATGTACGGGCCGAGCGACTTCTCCAACGACCACAAGCCCGAGGTCGTCGCCCCCGGGCACTGGACCTACTCGACGCTGCCCGACGGCACCGTGCGCGACGTCTTCCCGGTCGACGGCAAGGACCACCCCGCCTCCGGCACGTCAATGGCGACCCCGCATGTCGCGGGCGCCGTGGCGCTCTACCTGCAGGCGCACCCCGGCGCGAAGTTCAACGAGGTCATGGATGCGTTCAAGCGCGCCAGCGACCACTACGAGAACTCCAACGACGAGATCGGCTACGGCGTCGTGAAGGTCGACCAGTTGATCAAGCCCGGCACGATCGCCAAGGATGCGAAGCTCACCGATGCCGCGCGCGTCGCCGAGCTCGACGCCCAGGTCGCGAAGGCCGAGGTCTACAACGAGAAGGTCCGCACGCCGGGCTGGCCGCCGCGCAAGCCGGCCGAGCTCGATCCGATGGAGTC
>JAOPYW010000004.1 GCA_025964405.1 Thermoleophilia bacterium
CGCACGAGCACGCGGTACTCGTAGCACATGCCGCTGTTGGCGTTGGGCACGGTCGCGGTCGGATCGACGTAGTGCGCCGCGGGGTTGGTAGCGATCGTGGCCCAGGAGCTGAACGGCGTGGAGCAGACGCCGGTGCCTGCGGGGAGCGGCGCTTCACGACGCTGCAGCTCGGTCTGGGTCGGATCGATGCCGCTCTGGGTGTCGAGGCTCGCCGCGATGTCGACGAACGCGGCGTTCGGGGCGACGTATCCGTTGAAGTAGGTCAGGCCTCCACCCGTGGGGGCGGTCGTATCCTCGAGCACGGTGAAGTTCGCGCTCGCCGAGTTGGCGACCGTGAGGGCGTAGTCGGACGCCGTGGCCGTCTGCAGGCCCGGCTCCGTCGCCCCGATGTTCCACGTGTACGGCTGCCCGTAGATGCGGTTGCCCGGCCCGGTGCCGACGGTCTGCGCGAAGCCCGCCGGGGTCCACAGGGTCGCCGCGCCGTCGAGGTCGGGGAAGGTCACGTCGCGCACGCCCGAGGTCACGTCGGAGGCCTCGAAGTTCACGGTGAACGAGCCTGCCGTGACCGGGTTGAACCACATCGTCGCCGCGGCGTCGTCGCCGTACATGAACTTCGCCTGGGCGGGGTTCTCGACGAAGTTCTTGAAGACGATCGACGGCGCGGTGTTGTCGACCACGATCGTGCGGCTGTAGACGGTGCTCGCATTGCCCGCGTAGTCGATCGACGTCGCCGACAGCTTGTAGGTACCGTCCGGCAAGCCGCCGCCGAGCGTGACGGAGTCGAGCGCGCAGCTCCACGTCGTGACCGGCACGGCCGGCGGTCCGGGTACGTCGACGAGGCTGCACAGCGTGCCGATCGGATTGCCCGACGTGAGGTTCTCGTATGCGACGCTGACCTTCTGCACGCCGCTGCCTGCGTCGGAGCTCGTGCCCGTGATCGTCGTGGCGCCTGAGATCGGACCCGTCGGGTTGGCGTCGATGAAGACGTTCGGCGGCGTGCGATCGACCATGACGACCGGCGCCGAATCCTGGGTGGCGACGTCGGGCACGACCGCGACGTTGCCGACGTTGTCGGTCGTCTGGATGCGGTACTGGTAGCACTTCATGTCGACGATGGCGTTGTCGAAGTACGGGGTCGGCTCGTTGATCGCACCCACGTTAGACCAGGAGGACCAGGTCGGGAACGCTCCACACGCGCCTGCCGCCAGCGAACCGACACGACGCTGGATGCGGTAGTTGCGGAGCCCACTCAGTGCGTCGGACCCGGCCGTCACGTCGACCTTCGTGGTGCTCGTGGTCGACCAGCCACTGACGCCGCCGTTGTAGAACACGGTCGCGCCGGTCGGCGGATCGATGTCGGCCTTGATCGTGTAGGTGTCGGTGCTGGTGAGGCTGATGTTGTCGCGTGCGATGAAGGTCTGCGTCAGGGGCTCCACGGCACCTGCGGCCCAGGCGTAGTTCATCTTGAAGTCGACGTCGGTCGGGCCGGCGGGCGTGTCGATGCCCGACGTCGGGGTGTTGATCCAGCCCGCGCCGTGCGCCGGGAAGGTCACGTCGGCGACGCCCGAACCGGGTGTGTCGGTCGCGGTGACCTCGACGTCGAACGATCCACCGAAGTTCGGGTTGAACCAGAGGTTGTGGAAGTTGCCCGGATCCACGAACTGGTAGTTCGGGTTGAGTCCGGCCGTGTACTTCACGAACGCCGTGACCGGCGGCGTGTTGTCGACCAGCACCTGGCGCGTGACGATGAACGAGTTGCCGGCGACATCGAAGATCGACAGGTTGATGTCGTACAGGCCGTCGACCACGCCGCCCGCGGTGGTGTCCCAGTTGCAGATGTCAGGCGTTCCGAGGCCAAAGGTCATCGCCGACACGGTCGGTGCGATGACGGCCGAGACGCAGCCGTCGTAGGAGTTCGCACCGGTCGCGACGTCGACCGCGTGCACCTCGTAGCGCAGGATGCCGCTGCCGTTGTCGGCGAGCGAGCCGCTGAAGTGGTTCGTGGCGCCGGCGAGCGGGCTCACGGGAGCCGCATCGAGGATGCCGGTCGGCTTGGTCGTGTCGACCTTTACGAGGTTCGCGCTGGCGACCGTCGACACGTTGCCGACGTTGTCGGTCACCACGATCTCGTAGGTGTAGCACTTGCCGTCGGCGACGGTGGTGTCGACGAACGGCGACCCAATGTCGGTGGTACCGGCGAGGGGCGCGTACGGCGTGGCTCCGGCGGTGTCACAGACGCCCCCCGCGAGGATGCCCATGCTGCTGCGCTCGAGGTGCCACGTGCGCAGTCCCGAGCCCACGGGGGCAGGGGAAACGCCGTCGTTGCCCTTGTTGAAGGCGATCGACGCCGACGTCACGTTGGTCCACGCGGTGGCGTAGGTGACCGAGGCGCCGGCCGGGGCCGTGCTGTCGGCCGTGATCTTGAACGGCACGACCGTCGAGGCACCGGCGTTGTCGAACGCACGTGCTTCGGTCGGCGTGGCGACGGTGGCGCCGCTCGCCCACGAGTAGTCGCCGTGGTAGCGCAGCGACGGCGCGACCGCGGTCGCGTTGCCGAGGGGCTGGTTGCGGATCGCGTCCGGGGTCCAGCCTCCCGTCAGCGCACCGTCGAGGTCGGGGAAGTCGACGCGGTTCATGCCGGTGCCCGTGTCGTAGGCATCGACCTGGACCTGGAACGAACCGCTCTGGCCCGGATTGTAGAAGAGCTCGGTCGCAGGACCCGTGCCCGACTTGAACTGGTACTGCGGGTTCGCCTGCGGAACGACGTCGAACAGCGTCGCCACCGGCGGGGTGTTGTCGACGACGATCGTGCGTGTCGCGGCCGGGGCCAGCAGGTTGTCGGCGAAGTCGGTGACCGCCAGCGACAGCGTGTACGACCCGTCGGGCACGAGCAGGGTGTTGAAGGTGCAGCTCCAGACGTTGGGCTGCGGCGGAGCGACGATCGCCGCGCACACGTTACCGGTGGCGCCGGCGCCATTGTCGTAGGTCAGCTCGACCCGCTTGACGCCCGTGGTGACGTCGTTGGCCGTACCGGTGATGTTGACGCTCGCGCCGTTCACGGGGCCTGCGGGGGAAGGATCGATCGTGCCGGTCGGCATGACGGTGTCGACCTTGACGACGGTCGAGCCGGCCGCGCCACCCGCGAACGCCTGTGTGACGTTGTCGACGTGGTCGTACACGTTGATGCTGTACTCGTAGCACCGATCGCTCACGACGGTCGTGTCGGTGTACGACGGCGTCGGGTTGGCCGGGCCGATGAGGCCCCAGGTGCCCCACGCGCCGCAGACGTCACCGACGAGCGGCGCCTGGCGACGTGAAATCTGTGCACGGTCGACGCCCGATTCGGAGTCGGCGCCCGCGGTCCATCCCATCGTGATCGCGAGGGTCTTGTAGTAGCCGGGCGAGTAGGAGATGAACGTGCCCGCGAGCGCCGGTGCGGTCGCGTCGGGACGGATCCGGAACGGCACGGTCGTCGTGTTGCCCGCGAAGTCCATCGCCACGGCGTTGAGCGCGGATCCGCTCGGATCGTTCGGGCTCGCGGTCCAGGCGTACTGCCCATCCCACGTGGTCGCCGGAGCGACGGGTGCCGACGTGTCGATCGGGGTCGGGGTGGTCCACCCGAGGCCCGCGAGCGGGAACGCGACCTGCTTCGGACCACTGCCCGTGTCGGTCATGTTGACCTGCACGTTGAAGTCGCCGGTGAAGCCCGGGTTGTACCACATGGTGTCGGCCACGGCGTACTGGTAGTTCGGGTTCGTGCCCTCGGCGAATCCGGCGAGAGTCGCATTCGGCGGCGTGTTGTCGACGATGATCGTCGTCGTCAGCGTGCCGATGTTGCCGGCGTTATCGGAGACGAGCGCGCGCAGCGTGTACGAACCATCGCTCACGGACGTCGTATCCCACGTGCAGCTCCACGGATCGGGATCCGGGTTGAGCGGGTTCGGGCCGACGGTCGTCGGCGTGCAGGTCGGGATCGGCACCGCTCCCAGGCCGTTGTCAGCCGTGACGTTGACGATCTTGAGGCCGCTCGACGCGTCGCTCGCGGTACCCGAGAGCGTGGTCGAGCCTCCGATGTAGAGGCCCGCGAACGGATCCCACGCGCCGGTCGGGGCCGTGCGGTCGACGCGGATCTGCTTGGCCACGGTGAACGTGCTCTGGTTGCCGACGTTGTCGGTGCCGACCAGCTGGTACTCGTAGCAGGTGCCGTCGAGCGTGCCCGCGTCGGTCCAGGGCGACGTCGGGTTGAGCGGGCCGACGTTCGCGAAGGGCGAGAACGCACCACAGGCACCGCCCGTGTAGGGAGCCTCGCGGCGCTGCAGCTGCAGGTCCTGCATGCCGGAGAGCGGGTCGGTCGGCGCGGTGAAGCTGATGTCGAAGGTCGGTGCGCTCGAGCCCGTCGTCGTGTTGAGGTAGTCGATGGCGCCACCGATCGGCCCCGTCGGGTCGGCCACGACGTGGAAGGGTGCGGTCGCCGTCAGGCCGACGTTGTCGGTGGTGAGTGCCGTGAGCGGGTCGGCAGGCGTGGCAGACGTCGGATCCCATGCGTAGCTGGTGTCGTAGAGGCCCACCGGAGCCGCCGTGGTGTCGCTCGACACGCCGGCCGGGGTCCATGCTGCACCCGGGGTCGGGAAGTCGACCTGCTTGACGCCGCTTCCCGCGTCGAGCGACTTCATCGTCAGGCCGAACGAACCGAGCTGGAGCGGGTTGTAGAACATCGTGTTCGCGACCGCGAACTGGTACTGCGGGTTGATGCTCTCGGTGAAGTGGTCGAACACGATCGACGGCGGCGTGTTGTCGACGACCACGTTGCGCGTGATCGGCGCGCTGACGTTGTCGGCCACGTCGGTGACGACGAGCGAGAGCACGTAGGGGCCATCGGCCACGATGCCCGCGGTCGCCCAGGTGCAGGTGAACGGCGACGGCTGCAGGCCGTTGCAGGTGATGGTGCCACTCGCGGTGCCCGAGAAGGTGATGTCGAAGCGCTTCACGGCGCTCTGCGCATCAGCATGCGTACCGGTGATCGACACGACGCCGCTCACGTAGGGGCCGACCGGATCGATGATCGTGCCCGACGGAGGCGTGCGGTCGATCTTGGCCTGGCCGACGGCGGCGTGCGTCTCGAGGTTCTCGACGTTGTCCCACACCTCGAGCTGGTACTCGTAGCAGGTCGCGTCGGCGGTCGTGCCGTCGGCGTAGGGGCTGGTGGGGTTGAGCGGTCCGAGGTCGCCCCAGGGTCCGAATGCGCCGCACGTGCCACCTGCGAGCGGTGCAGCGCGGCGCTGCAGCTGCGAGCGACCGATGCCCGACTGCCCGTCGGTGCCGACCGCGAACGTCACGTCGATGCTCGTCGCCTTGGTGAACTGGTCGACCACGCTGATCGTCGATCCGGCCGGAATGGTCGAGTCGAGCTCCACGTCGAAGTTGGCGGTGTCGAAGTTGCCCACGTTGTCGACGGCGCGCACCTGCTGCGGCGAGGTGGGGGCGGTCATGCCCGGGGTCCAGCCGTACAGCATGTCGTAGGTCGGCGTGCCGGTCGTGTCGGACGACAGCGCGGCGGGCGTGAAGCCCGTTGCGAGTGCGGGGAACTCGACGCGGTTGATGCCACTGCCCAGGTCGGTGGCGTTGACCTTCAGCGTCGCCGTGCCCGTGCTGGCCGGGTTGACGAAGAGCTTCGTGCCGACCGCGAACTGGTACTCGGGGCCTGCACCCTCGAGCCACGAATCGATCGCGACCGACGGCTTCGAGTTGTCGACGATCGTCGTGATCGTGACCGGCGTGCTCGTGTTCGTCGCGTTGTCGGTGACGACGAGGGTCAGCGTGTACGGGCCGTCAGGCACGAGGGTGGTATCCCACGAGCAGGTGAACGGCGAGGCCTGGGTCTGGTTGATGCAGATCGTGCCCGGCGCGCCACCGGTGCGCGTGACGTCGAACTTGGCCACGCCGCTTCCACCGTCGGTCGCGGTGCCGGTGACGAACACCGCGTTGCCCGAGACGTAGGCCGGGAGGGCATTGAGCACACCGACCGGCGGCGTCGTGTCGACCTTGACCTCGGCCGGGTCGGTGACGACCTGCACGTTGTCGACGTTGTCGAACACCCGCAGGCGGTACTGGTAGCAGGTCGCGTCGGCGAGCGTCGTGTCGGAGTAGGTCGGCGGCGTGTTGATCGCGCCGATGTCGCTCCAACCGCCGTACGCGTTGCAGGTGCCGGTCGTCAGCGTGGCCGAGCGGCGCTGCAGCTGGTGGTCGCGCAGGCCTGAGAGCGGATCGGTGCCGAGCACGGTCGCCACGTCGATCGACGTCGTGTTGTGGTACCCGTTCGCGTAGGCGATCGTGCTGCCGACGGGCGCGTCGGGGTCGGCCTGCGTCGAGAACGCGGTGGTCGACGAGTTGCCGACGCCGTCGAACACGATGGCGCTCTGGCCGGGCGCGCTGCCTGCCGTGGGCGCGAAGGAGTAGTCCATCGTGAACGGCGAGGGCGGCGTGGAATCGGTCGTCGGCGCACCCGGCGTCCAGTTGGCGCCGAGGGCGGGGAAGTCGGCGTGGTTCACGCCGGATCCGCCGTCGGTCGCGTCGATGCTGAGGCGTGCGGTGCCCGACTGCGCCGGGTTGAACCAGAGCTTCGTGCCGACCGGGAACATGGCCTGCGGCGCGGCGATCTCGCTCCACGTCGTGGAGACGATCGTCGGCGGGAGGTTGTCGACGATCACGGTGGCGGTGATCGGGTCGCTGACGTTGCCGGCGTTGTCGCGCACCGTGAGTGTCACGGTGTAGGGACCGTCACCGTACGAGGCGGTCGGCCAGTTGCAGCTGAACGGTGTCGGCTGGGTCGAGAGCACGCAGACGTTGCCGGTCGCCGTACCCGAGAACGAGACGTCGAAGTTCTTCACGCCGCTCGCGTTGTCGGCGTGCGTGCCCGTCACTGCGTAGGTGCCGTTGATGTAGGCCGGGAAGGCGTCGAGCGCACCGGTCGGCTTGGTCTGGTCGACCTTGACCTGCTCGGGCGGCGTCACGTACTCGTGGTTCGACACGTTGTCGGTCACGTCGAGGCGGTACTCGTAGCACTGGCCGTCGACGAGCGTCGAATCGACGAACGGGCTCAACACGTCCTGCGCGCCGACGTTGGCCCAGGCACCGAAGGCACCACAGCCCGAGGTCGTGTACGGGGCATTGCGACGCTGCACCTGGTGGTGCGCGATGCCCGAGAGCGCATCGGTGCCGCGCGTGAACGTCACGCTCGTCGACGTGAGGTTCGTGATCACGTTCGGCACGGTCAGGGTGGAGCCCGACGACGGCAGCAGGTCGGGCACGACGCTGAAGGGCGCCGTCGCCGTGTTGCCGATGTTGTCGACTGCCTGGGCCGTCTGCGGCGCCGTCGGCGCGGTCGGACCGGCTCCCCACGTGTAGTTGACGTCGTAGATCGGACCGCTCAGGTCGGCGAGCGTGGCCAGCGGCGTCCATCCCGCGCCCAGTGCCGGGAAGTTGACCTGCTTCACGCCGCTGCCCGCGTCGGTCGCGTTCATGCGCAGCTGGAAGCCGCCGGGCGCTGTCGGGTTGTAGTACATGGTCGAGCCGATCGCGAACTGGAAGTTCGGCGAAGCCCCCTCGACGTACGAGTCGAAGGTGATGGTCGGCACGCTGTTGTCGACGATCGTCGTCTGCGTGATCGGGTTGCTGACGTTGCCCGCGGCGTCGCGCACGAGCAGGGTCACGGTGTAGGTGCCGTCGGGCAGCGAGGTGGTGTTCCACTGACACGGCACGCCGCCCCACGGCGAGAGCTGCGTCTGCGCCACGCAGATCGGTCCGCTCGCCGGTCCGGAGTAGGTCACGTCGAAGGTGTCGACGCCGCTGCCCGCGTCGGCGTGCGAGCCGGTCACCGGCACCGCGGCGCCACCGACGTAGAGCGGCAGCGGATCGATCGTGCCGGTCGGCTTGGTCGTGTCGACCTTGACCTCGGTCACGTCGGCCGTCGTCGCGAGGTTGCTGACGTTGTCCCAGACCTGGAGCGTGTAGCGGTAGCAGGTGCCGTCGACGAGGGCCGCATCCGAGTACGGGCTCGGTGCATTGGCTGCGCCGATGTTGATGGGGGCGGTCCACGCGACACACGACCCCGAAACGAGGGGAGCCGACTCGCGCACGAGCTGGTGACGGCTCAGGCCCGACTGCACGTCGGTGCCGCGGCTGAACGTCACGTCGACCGACGTCGTGTTCCGGAAGCCGCCCGGGTAGCTGATCGTGCCGCCGGTCGGCGCGTTCGCATCCTGCTCGACCTGGAAGGCCGCGGTCGCACTGTTGCCGACGTAGTCGGACCCGGTGGCGACGGTCGTGAGGTTCGTGACGGCACCCGCCGACCACTGGTAGTCGACCGCGTAGGGCGACGGTCCGACCGTGTTCGATGCGCCGGCCGGGGTCCAGCCGGTGCCGATCGCCGGGAAGTCGACCTGCTTCACGCCGCTTCCGATGTCGGTCGCGTTGATGAGCAGGCGCGCCGTGCCGGGCACCGCCGGGTTGAACCAGAGCTTGGAGCCGGCCTTGAACTGGAAGTTCGGGCCCACGACCGGCACCCAGTCGTTGAACGTCACGACGGGCGGGTTGTTGTCGACTGTCGTGGTCGCCGTGATCGGGTCGCTCACGTTGCCCGCGAGGTCGCGGATGACGAGCGTCACCGTGTACGGGCCATCGCCCTTGAGCGTGGTCGGCCACGTGCAGGTCCACGGCGACGACTGCGCCGACGCGAGGCAGATGTCGCCGTTCGTCGTTCCGGAGAACGTGAGGTCGAAGTTGTTGACGCCCGCGCCCGTGTCGGCCGTGGTGCCGCCGACCACGTAGGCGCCGCCGATGAACGGCGGGAGTGCGTTGATCGTGCCGGTCGGCTTCGTGCGGTCGATGCGCACGTCGGCGAGCGGCGTGACCGTCTCGACGTTCTCCACGTTGTCGTAGACCTTGAGGCGGTACTGGTAGCACTTGCCGTCGAGGGTCGTCGCGTCGGAGTAGGGGCTGGTCGGGTTGAGCGGTCCGATGTTCGTCCATGCTCCTGAGAACGCGGTGCAGGCGCCCGACACGAAGTTGGATTCCTGGCGCTCGAGCTGCGTGCGGCCCACGCCGGAACCGGCGTCGGTGCCGATCGTGAACGTCAGTGCCGTGCTCGGTGCGTTCGTCACGCCGCCCGGGAAGCTCAGGGTGGAGCCCGTCGAGGCAGCGACGTCGTCGACGACCTGGAACGCGGCCGTCGAGGAGTTGCCCGCGACGTCGGTCGCGGTCGAGCTCTGGTTGCCGGGGTTCACGGCACCCGGCAGGAAGGAGTAGGCGACCGAGTACGGTGCGGAGGAGTCGGTCGTCGGGGTACCCGGTGACCACGCGCCGCCCAACGTCGGGAAGGTCACGCCGGCCACGCCGCTGCCCGGGTCGGTGGCGGTGACGAACAGCTCGAACGAGGCGTCCTTCGCGGAGTTGAAGTACATGCGGTTGGCGACCGGATGGATGTACTGCGGGTTGAGGCCCTCGACCCAGTGGTCGAACGCGGTCACCGGCGGGTTGTTGTCGACGACGACGGTGCGGGTCACGGGGCTGCTCGAGTTGCCCGCGGCGTCGGTGACGACGAGCGTGAGCGTGTAGAGGCCGTCGGCCATCGTCGTCGTGTTGATCGAGCAGCTGAAGGTCGGCGTGAAGGTCGGCGTCGGGTTCACGCACGAGGGCACGGTGCCCGGACCGGTGTAACCGAGGGTCACGTTCGTGACGCCACTGGCTGCATCGCTCGAGGTGCCGGTGAAGCTCACCGTTCCATTGACCGGACCGACGGGATTGGGATCGATGGTGCCGGTCGGCACGGTGCGGTCGACCTTGACGACCTTCGGGCTGCTCCACGTCGCCTCGTTACCGACGTTGTCGACGGTGATCAGCGTGTACTGGTAGCAGTTGCCGTCGGCGATCGTGGTGTCGAGGTACGGCGCGGCCGGGGATGCGGGTCCGACCTGTGCGGCGACACCGAATGCACCGCAGACGCCACTGGCGAGTGCTGCGCTCGCGCGCATCAGGCGGTGGCTGGCGAGGCCGGAGTCGGCGTCGGAACCGAGCGTGAAGGTGATCGAGCGATCGGGCGAGTTCGTGAACCCGTCGGTGTAGTCGACGATACCGCCGACGGGCGCGACCGAATCGGCGACGGCTTCGAAGGTCTTCGTGGTGGAGTTGCCCGCCAGGTCGAAGGCGACCACGTTCTTCGTACCCGGTGAGACCGCGCCCGTCGTGAAGTTGTAGGTGAGCGGATACGGCGACGGCGGCGTGTTCACCGAACCACCCGCGAGCGGGTTCCATCCGGCACCGAGCGGCGGGAAGTCGACACGATCCATGCCGCTGCCCGTGTCAGCCGCGTTGACGTCGAGCCGCGCAGACCCGTTCTGTGCGGGGTTGAACCACAGCTTCGACGGCGTGGCGACGGGCACGTACATGTACTGGCCGTTCGTCACCTCGACCCAACCGGCGATCGACGTGGTCGGTCCGCCGTTGTCGATGAGCACGTCGCGCGTGATCGGCACCGTGTTGACGTTGCCCGCGGCGTCGGTCACCGTCAGCGCGAAGGTGTAGGTGCCGTCGGGCAGCGTCGCCGTGTTGAACACGCACGACCAGGTCGGTCCGACGGGCATGTTGAGGCACACGTTGCCCGAGCCGGGAGCGATGTACTTCAGGTCGATCTTCACGACGCCCGAGCCCGTGTCGGCCGCGGTGCCGGTGATGGTCTTGGTGCCACTCCACGGACCGGCCGGCAGTGCGTCGATCGTGCCGGTCGGTGCCTGCGCGTCGACACGCACGACGTCGGCGTCGGAGAAGGTCGCCATGTTCTCGACGTTGTCGAATGCGAGCAGCTGGTACTGGTAGCACTTGCCGTCGACGATCGTCGAATCGGCGTACGGGCTCGTCGGGCTGGCCGGCGCGAGCGGACCGATGTTGGTCCAACCACCGAAGGCGGCGCACGTGTTGCCGGAGTAGGTCGCCTCGCGACGCTGCAGCTGGTGCCGGCTGATGCCGGTCACGGTATCGGTGGCCGTGGTGAAGGCGATGGTCGCGCTCAGGCTGCTCGTGAGGATGTTCGGGGTGTCGATGGTGCCACCGAGCGGGGCGCCCGTGTCGGTGCGCACCTCGAACGGCGCCGAGCTCGTGTTGCCGGCCAGGTCGAAGCCGGTGACGGTCTGCATGCCAGGAGAGACCGCGCCCGGGCTCCACTGGTAGTCGAACTTCCAATTCGGCGCAGGTCCGACGAGGTCGCTGCCGCCACCGGTCGGTGCCCAGTTGGTGCCCACGTCGGGGAAGTCGAGTCGCGACATGCCCGAACCCGTGTCGGTGGCGGTGTACTTCACGCTGAAGCCGCCACTCGCACCAACGCCCGGGTTGACGTACATGATCGGACCGACCACGTGCTGGAACTGCGGATTGGCACCCTCGACGAACGACGCGAACGCCATCGTGGGGCCGTTGTTGTCGACGAGCACCGTCCGCTGGATGGCGGGGGAGTTCGTGTTGCCCGCACGATCGGTGACGAGGAGCGTGAGCACGTACGTGCCGTCGGGCACCAGCGCGGTGTTCCAGGCACAACCGAAGCTGCCGGGAGCCGTGACCTCGGTACAGATCGAGCCGGTCGCCGGACCCGTGTAGGAGATCGCGGCGCTCGCCACGCCGCTGCCCGTGTCGCTGCTCGTGGCAGAGACCGTCTGCGAGCCCTTCCACGGGTCGGCCGGGGCGGGCAGGATCGCACCGCTCGGCTTCGTCAGGTCGACGCGGGCCGAGGAGCCCGGGGCGTTGAAGGTCGCGACGTTGCCGACGTTGTCGGTCACCAGCACCTGGTACTGGTAGCAGGTGCCGTCGACGAGGGAGCTGTCGAGGAAGGGCGACGTCTGGCTCGCGGTACCGATGTTGGCCCAGCCGACGTAGGTTCCACAGACACCCGAGGTCAGGGGCGCGCTGCGGCGCTGGAGCTGCCACGACCCGATACCCGAGAGCCCGTCGGTTCCGGTCGTGAACGCAACCGAGGTCGACGTCGTGGCCAGCCAGGCGTTCGCGTAGGTGACCGTGCCGCCACTGGGCGCGACGCCGTCGGCCGTGACCTGCACGCTGATGCTCGCGGAGTTGCCGGCGTTGTCGGTCGCGACGACGGGCTGGAGGCCGCTCGACGGTGCGCCCGCGATCCATGCGTAGTCGACGTCGTACGGCGTGCCCGTCGGGTCGACCGACCCGGCCGGTGTCCAGAACGAACCGGCCCCGTCGAGGTCGGGGAAGCTGACGTTCGCCACGCCGGTACCGCCGTCGGCCGCCTGCACGCTCGTCTTGAAGGTGCCGGTGTAGAGCGGGTTGAAGAACATGTTCGTGCCCGACGCGAACATGTACTGCCCGTTCGTGAGCTCGGTGAAGGTGTCGAAGGCGATCGACGGCGGCTGGTTGTCGACCACGATGGTGCGCGATGCCGTGCCGATGTTGCCGGCGATGTCGTGGATCGTCAGCACGATCGTGTACACGCCATCGGAGAGTGCACTGGTGTTCCAGGTGCAGCTCCACGCTGCCGTCGGCACCGGGTTCGCGCAGGCATTCGTCGGGCCGCCCGACGGGCCGCTCCACTTGACCTCGATGAAGTCGATGCCGGTGTGGTCGTCGGCGCTCGTGCCGGTCAGGGTGACGGCCGCGCCGCTCACGGGTCCGACCGGTGCCGCGTTGATGGTGCCGTACGGCGCCGTGCGGTCGACCTTGATCTCGTCGTTGGTGGCATCGGCGAAGGTCGCCACGTTTCCGACGTTGTCGGTCGTCACCATGCGGTACTGGTAGCAGGTGATGTCGGCTGCGGCGGCGTCCTGGAAGGGCGGCGACGGGTTGGCCACGCCCACGGTCGCCCAGAGGCCGTAGGTGCCACACGCGTTGGCGAGCAGCGGGGCGCCGCGACGCTCGAGGTGGTACTGACGCACGCCTGATCCGGCGCCGTCGTTGGCCACAGAGAAGGAGACGTTCGGCAGCGTCGTCTGCAGCGTGGTCGCCGGCGCGTAGTCGAGCGAACCGCCGACGGGCGCGAGCGGGTCGGCCGACACGTAGGCACTCGACGTGGTGGCGTTGCCACCCGTGTCGGTCGTGGTCAGCGAGATGCCGGCGGGCGCCGGAGCCGACGCCGACGTCGCGAACGTGTAGTTGTAGTCGAACACGCCACCGGTCTCGCCGCCGACCGTGCAGACGCTCGGATTCGACGCGGTGGCATCGGTGCCGGCCCCCGGTGACCAGCCCGCGGCGATCGCCGGGAAACCGACGTTGAGGATGCCGCTCGTGTCACAAGCGGCGATCGACAGGCGTGCGTCGCCGGTCTGGTTCGGGTTGAACCAGAGCTTGTCCTGCTGCGTCGGCTTGGTGAGGTCGGAGGTCGTGACGTACTGGAACTGCGGGTTCACGCCCGGGGTCCACTTGACGCCGCCGTTCGTCGGCGGCTTGTTGTCGACCGTCACGGTACGGGTCGCGACGAACGTGTTGCCCGCGAAGTCGGTCACCGTCAACTCGATGGTGTACAGGCCGTCGACCGGGGTGCCGGTGGTGTCCCAGTTGCAGCTCCACGAAGTCGGGCTCGCCGGTGCGAGGCAGATGGTGCCGGTTGCGGCGTTCGGGGCGATCCAGCGGACGTCGACCTTCGCCACGCCACTCTCGCCGTCAGTGGAGGTGCCCGTGGTGACGTTGGTGGTGCCCGAGATGGGTCCGACCGGGGCCGCGTTGATCGTGCCCGACGGGGGCGTGCGATCGCTCTGGATGACGTCGCTCGTCGTGGCCGTGGCGACGTTGCCCACGTTGTCGGTCACGAGGAGGCGGTAGTAGACGCACGAGGCATCGGGCAGCGCGCCCTCCGCATACGGGCTCGACGGGTTGGCGGTGCCGACGTTGGCGAACATGGCGCCGGTCGGAGGCGCGCCGACACACCCACCGATGGTGTTCGACGGGTTGGTGTAGGGGAGCACGGCGCGCTGCAGCTGCCACGTACCGATGCCGGAGCCCGTGTCGGTACCCTTGCTGAACGTGATCGAGGCGCTCGAGAGCTTCGTGTTGCCGCTCGGGTAGGAGATCGACGTCGCGCCAGGCGCGAGGCCGTCGGGCGTCACCGTCCACGAGGTGCTCGCGGAGTTGCCTGCAACGTCAAAGCCCACGGCGCTCCGGAGGGCAGGGTTGGCGGGGGTTGCGGACCACGCGTAGAGCTGCGAGTAGGGCGACGAGCCATCGGGGTTCGGGCCGGCGCTCGGGGTCCAGCCGGCACCGAAGCCCGGGTAGTCGACGCGCTGCATGCCCGTGCCAGCGTCAGTGCCGCCGAGCTCAACCGAGAACGAGCCGGTCTGGGCCGGGTTGTAGTACATCGTCGTGCTCGACGGCGGCGAGAACATGAAGCCGCCGTTCGTGACCTCGATAAACCCTGTGAACGTCATGACCGGCGGCTGGTTGTCGACGATCACGGTGCGAGTGTCGGTGAACGTGTTGCCGGCGTTGTCCGTGACGGTCAGCGTCATCGTGTAGCTGCCGTCGGCGAGCGGCGCGGTGTCCCAGGCGCAGCTGAACGCCGTCGGAGACGCCGGTCCGAGGCAGATGTCACCACTCGAGGGGCCCGTGTACTTCAGGTCGATGCGCTGTACACCGCTGGTCGAGTCGGCGGAGACGCCGGTGATCGTCTTCACGCCGCTGAACGGGCTCACCGGGGTCGGATCGAGCGAACCGGTCGGGTTCGTGCGATCGACGCGGAAGGTGTTCGTGTTCGTGATCGTCTGCACGTTGCCGACGTTGTCGGTCACGAGCTGCTGGTAGCGGTAGCAGAAGCCGTCGGCCGTCGTGTTGTCGGCGTACGGGCTCGTCTCGGCAGTGGTACCGATGTTCGCCATCGTCGACCACGTCGTGCCACACGCGCCGGCGCTGAACGGCGTCGACTGCCGCTGCAGCTGACGAGTCGCGACGCCTGACTGCGAATCGGAGCCGGTCGTGAAGACGATCGGGTGCGTGGTCGCGCTGGTGGTGGTGTTGAGCGGCGAGATCGAGCCGCCGGTCGGGCTGGAGGAGTCGTTCTCGATGCGGAACGGGACGTTCGAGAAATTGCCCGCATTGTCGGTCGCCTTCGCGAGCTGGCTGCCGGGCTCGACCACGCCGGGGCCGGTGAAGGTGAACGTGCCGGTGTAGGGCGCCGGGCCGGTCGTGTCGCTGCCGCCGCCGGTCCAGCCGGCTCCCGCGAACGGCGTGAAGTTGACCGATGCCACGCCCGTGCCGCCGTCGGTGGCCAGTACGCGCACGTCGAAGCTACCGCTCTGGGCCGGGTTGATGAACAGCGTCGACGAGCCCGCCGCGCTGAACATGAAATTGCCGCCCGTGACCTCCGTGAAGCCGTCGAGGCTCGCGACGGGCGGGTTGTTGTCGACCACGACCGAGCGCGTGTCGACGGCGGTGTTTCCTGCACGGTCGGTTGCGGTGGCACGCACCGTCCACGACCCGTCGGCCACGGTCGTGGTATCCCACGGGCAGCTCCACGGGTTGGTCGGCACTGCGGTGCAGATGGTGCCCGTGACCGTGCCATTCGTGTACTCGACGAGCACGTTCGCGACACCACTGTGCACGTCACTCGACGTGCCGGTGATCGTCTTCGTGGCGCTGAACGGCGATGCCGGGGTCGGGTCGACGGCGACGAGCGGGTTCACGCCGTCGACGCGGAGGGTGTCGGTGCCGACCACGGTCGAGACGTTGCCGACCTGGTCGGTGAACCGGACCTCGTACTGGTAGCAGGTGGCGCCGGCGAGCGTGGCATCGCTGTAGGGGGACGTCGGGTTCACGGCGCCCACAGTTGCGTATGCCGACCATGCGAGCGGGTCACAGGTGTTGTTGGCATAGGTCGTCGAGCGGCGCAGCAGCTGGGTGGTGAACAGACCCGACTGTGCGTCGGTGCCCGCCGTGAAGGTGATCGCTGCCGGCACGACCTTCGTGATCGTGTTCGGCGAGTTGATCGACCCACCGGCGGGGGGCGTCGTGTCGTGCTCGACCTCGAAGGTCGCCGTCTTGGAGTTGCCGGCGTTGTCGAAGGCGGTGACCGTCTGGAGACCCGAACCGGTCGTGCCGGCGGTCCAGTCGTAGCTGTAGGCGAAGTTCGGGCCCGAGCCGAGCGTGCTGCCGCCGGGGTTCCAGCCGGGGCCGATGGTCGGGAAGGCGATGCGGTTCATGCCGGTGCCGGCGTCGCTGCCGGAGAAGGTCACCTGGAACTGGCCGGCGAGCGCCGGGTTGATGTAGATCTTCGAGGTGGAACCAGCCTGCATCATCGCGGCGCCGTTGACCTGCTCGAGGAAGCTCACGAAGGCCACGGCCGGCGGCTGGTTGTCGACCACGATCGTCCTGGTGATCGGTGCAGACACGTTCGGCCCCGGCACGCCGACGTTGTCATACACCAGGAGCGTGATGGTGTAGAGGCCGTCGGGCAGCAGCGAGGTGTCCCAGTTGCAGCTCCAGCCGCGTGGGTCGGCGGATCCCGTCAGCGCGGGGGAGAGGCAGATGTTGCCCGCGGCCGGTCCGGTGTACTTGACCTCGACGCGGTTGACGCCGGAGTTGCCGTCGCTCGCGTCACCCGTGATCGTGACGGCAGATCCGCTGACCGGTCCAACCGGAGCGGCGTTGATGCTTCCGCTCGGCACACCCGTGTCCACCTTGACCTGGTTGAGCGACGAGAGCGTGAGCACGTTGCCGACGTTGTCGGTCACGACGCGCTGGTACTCGTAGCAGAACCCGGTCGCGATCGTGGTGTCGGAGAACGGGCTCGACGGCAGCGCCGGCCCGACGTTGCCCCATGCACCCATGGCTCCACACACGCCGTTGGTGTAGGTCGCCTGGCGCCGCTGCAGCTGCCCGGACTGGATGCCCGACTGGGCATCGGAGCTGGCGGTGAAGACGATGTCGACGCTGGCGTTCTTGGTCACGATGTTCGGCACGGTCATCGTGCCGCCCGTCGGGGCGGTGTTGTCGGCCTCCACCTGGAAGGTCGCCGACGCCGAGTTGCCGGCGTTGTCGAAGCCGACCGCGTTCTTGGGCCCGGGACTGACCGCCGTCGCCGCCCACGTGTAGTCGACGGAGTAGGTGTTGCCTGCAGCGGTGTTGTCGGAGAAGCCGGCCGGCGTCCAGCCCGCCCCGAGCACCGGGAAGTCGACTCGGTTCACACCGGTGCCGCCATCGGTCGCGTCGACGTTGACGGTGAACGTGCCGCCGAAGGTCGGGTTGTAGTACATCTTGTTGAGCACGGCGAACTGGTACTGGGCACCCGTGAGCTCGGCGAAGGAGGTCCAGGTCACCGCCGGGGGCTGGTTGTCGACCGTGACCGTGCGCTGGTCGTTGAACACGTTGCCCGCGCGGTCGGTGACCGTCAGGTTGATGAGGTAGGTGCCGTCGGGCAGTGTCGTCGTATCCCAGTTGCAGCTCCACGGGTTCACCGGCGTGGCGCCGAGGCAGATGTTGCCGTCGTTCGTGCCCGGTCCGTCGTACTTCACGTCGACCGAGTTGACGCCGCTGTGCACGTCGGTGGCGGTGCCGTTGACCGCGATAACGGCGCTCCACGGGGAGACCGGCGAGGCGCTGATCGAACCGCCGGGGATCGTCTGGTCGACCTTGACCTGACCGGTGCTCGCGAGCGTGTAGGTGTTGCCGACGTTGTCGGTGACGATCGCCTGGTACTCGTAGCAGGTGGCGTCGAGGATGGTCGCGTCGGCGTAGGCGGCCGGCGGGTTGACCGCACCGATGTTCGCGAAGGTCGTCCACGAGCCGGCGTTGCAGACGTTGCCGGCGTAGGTCGTCGAGCGACGCTGCAGCTGCACGGTGCCGACGCCCGACTGGGTGTCGGAGGTGGCGGTCGTGGCGATGCTCACCGTGGCGAGCTTCGTGATCACGTTCGGCACGGTCAGCGAACCGCCGGCGGGCGGTGTCGAATCCAGCTCTACCTCGAAGGTCGACACGGCCGAGTTGCCGGCGTTGTCGGTCGCGGTCACGGTCTTGAGCCCGGCGCCCGTCACCGGGTTCGCGAACGTGTAGGTGAATCCGTACGCCGGCGAGGGCGTCGCGGTGGTACCGCCCGCCGGCGACCAGCCGCCGCCGATGGCCGGGAAGGTCAACCACTTCACGCCCGTACCGGCGTCGGCAGAGTTGAAGCGCACCTGGACCGAACCGGCCTGCGCCGGGTTGACGTAGATCTTCGAGCCGGCGGGCGGCGCGAACTGGAAGGCCTGGCCCGTGACTTCCTGGAAGTCGAGGAAACTGATCGACGGCGGCTGGTTGTCGACGAGGATGGTCCGCGTGATGTCAGCCGACTGGTTGCTCGGCGTGGCGTTGTCGAACACGCGCAGGTGGATGGTGTAGGTCCCGTCGGGCAGCAGCGTCGTATCCCAGTTGCAGCTCCACGTGCGCGGGTCAGTGGCGCCGACGAGCGAGGGCGACAGGCAGATCGGGCCGGTGGCGGAAGTCGGGCCCTCCCATGTCACGTCGACGTGGTTGACGCCGCTGTTCGTGTCGCTCGCGTTTCCGGTGATGTTGACCGCGGCGCCGCTCACCGGACCTGCGGGAATGGCGCTGATCGTACCGGTCGGCGCGCCCGTGTCGACCTTGACCTGGTTGGTGGAGGTCAGGGGCAGCACGTTGCCGACGTTGTCGGTGACGAGGCGCTGGTACTCGTAGCAGAAGCCGGTGGCGATCGTGGCGTCGACGAACGGGCTCGTCGGCAGCGCGGTGCCTATGTTCGTCCATCCGCCGAAGGCGCCGCAGACGCCGCCGATGAACGACGCCTGGCGGCGCTGGAACTGGCCGCTCGAGATGCCCGACTGGGCATCGGTGCTGGCCGTGAACGGGATGCTCACGGTGGTCAGGCTCGTGGTGACTGCAGGCGGCGTGATCGCGCCACCGGTAGGCGCCGTGGAGTCGGCCTCGACCTCGAATGTGGCGGTCGCGGAATTGCCGGCGTTGTCGAAGCCGGTGGCGGTCTTCAGGCCGGGGTTCGCCGCGACTGGCGAGAAGTCGTACTGCACACCGTAGTTCGGTGCCGGGCCAGTGGCATCGGTGAACGGAGCGGCAGGGGTCCAATTGGTACCGAGTGTCGGGAACACGATGCGGTTCATGCCGGTGCCGCCGTCGGTACCGGTCATCTTCAGGCGAACGCTGGCCGTCTGGTTCGGGTTGAAGAACAGCTTGTTCGCGACCGGGTGCGTGTACTGGTTGCCGCTCAGCTCGATCCACGTGTCGAATGCGACCACCGGCGGCTGGTTGTCGACGACGACGGTGCGCACGATGGGGGCGCTCACGTTGCCCGCGAGGTCGTACACCTTGAGGATCATGTCGTAGGAGCCGTCAGGCAACGCCGACGTGTTCCAGGAACAACTCCAGTTGCCGGCCGTGAGCGACGGCCCGAGGCAGATGTTGCCGTCGTTTGCGCCCGGCCCGTCGTAGGTCACGTCGACGTGGTCGACGCCGCTCATGGTATCGGCGCTCGTTCCGGTGACCGTGACGGATGAGCTGAACGGCGACGACGGCGTTCCGTTGATGGATCCAGTCGGCACGGTCGTGTCGACCTTCACCACGTTGGGCGAGGTGAGCGTCTGCACGTTGGACACGTTGTCGCTCACCAGCAACTGATACTCGTAGCAGTTGCCGTTGGTGATCGTCGTGTCGGAGAACGGCGAGGTCGCGGCGCCCACGGGACCGATGTTCGTCCAGGCGCCCGGTGCGGCGCAGGCACCGGATGCGTACGTACCCGACCGACGTTGCAACTGGCGCTCGCCGATGCCCGCCTGCGAATCGACGCTTGCCGTGAAGGAGACCGGTGTCGTGAGCACGTTGATGATCGCGCTCGAGGACGTGATCGATCCGCCGTTCGGCGGCGTGATGTCGCGCTCGACGGTGAAGTTCGCGGTCGCTGAATTTCCTGCATTGTCGATGCCCGTCACCGTGCGAACGCCCGGGTCGGCCGCGCCCGCCACGAACCCGAACGTCTGCGAGTACGGTGCGGAGGTATCGGAGCTGGGCGCGGCCGGAGTCCAGTTCGCGCCGAGCGTCGGGAAGTCGAGCTCCTTCACGCCGGTGCCTGCGTCAGTGACGTTGAAGATGGCCTGGAAGGAGCCGACCTGCGCGGTGTTCACGTAGATCTTCGACGTGGCGCCGACCGGGAACGTGTACTGGGCACCCGAGACCTCGTTGTATGAGCTGAAGGTGACCGCCGGCGGCTGGTTGTCGACGGTGACCGTTCGGATCACGGTGGAGGAGAACAGACCTCCGTTGTCGGTCACGACGAGTCGGATGTCGTAGCTGCCGTCGGGCAGGCCCGACGTATCCCAGCCACAGCTCCAGGTCGTACCGGCCGGCGGCTGGTTGAGGCAGATGGGACCATCGTTGGCTCCCGGCCCGTCATACCGCACGTCGACGTGGTTGACGCCGCTGGCTGCGTCGGTCGCGGTGCCGGTGATCGTCTTCGTGCCGCTGAAGGGTGACAGGGGAGTTGCGTCGATCGTCCCTGCGGGCGCCGTCTGGTCGACACGGGTCGTCTGCGCCGACACGAACGGCGACGCGTTTCCCACGTTGTCGGTGACAACGAGCTGGTACTCGTAGCAGGTGGCGTCCGCCACTGCCGCGTCGGTCCAGGGGCTGGTCGGGCTCAGCGGGCCCTGGTTCGTCCAGCCACCCATCGCCGCGCATGCGCCGGCAGAATAGGTGGCGGAACGTCGCTGGATCTGCCAGCTGCCCACGCCCGAGCCGGTGTCGCCACCGGTCGTGAACGTCACCGGGTAGCCGGCGGCACCCGTCTGGATCGACGTCGGGGAGCCGATGGCCGCGCCGGTGGGAATCGACGTGTCGGGCGTCACGGTGAAGCCAGCGGTCGCAGAGGTGCCGGCGACGTCGAAGGCCGTCGCGAGCTTCGTGCCCGGGTTCGCAGCACCGCCGCCCCAGGTGTACTGCAGGTTGTACGGGTTGCCGAGCGCATATGAGCCACCCGCTGCCGGAGTCCATCCGGCGCCCAGCGCAGGGAAGTCGACGCGCTGCATACCCGATCCGGCGTCGGTCGCGTTGAAGCGCACGCTGAACGAGCTCGGGTTGATCGTCGGGTTGAAGTACATCGTCGAGCCGATCGCGAACTGGGCATTCGGATTCGTGCCCTCGACGAAGTCCTGGAACGTGATCGTCGGTGCAGTGTTGTCGATCACGATCGTGCGCGTGGCCGTGCCGACGTTGCCGGCCTGGTCGGTGATGGTGGCCGTGATCGTGTACGTGCCCTCGACGAGGGCGTTGGTGACCCAGTTGCAACTCCAGTTGGCGGGCTGGTTGCCGCAGACCGAACCCGATGCCGGGCCTGAGTAGGTGACGTCGACCTTCTGCACTCCGGACCCACCATCGGTGGATGTACCGGTCATCGTGACGGTGCCGCTCACAGGTCCGACCGGGTTGCCGTTCACGGCACCCGTGGGCGGCGAGCGGTCGACGCGCACTTCGTTCGTGCCCGCGTACTTCGCGACATTGCCGACCTTGTCGGTCACGTCGAGTTCGTACTGGTAGCAGAAGCCATCCGCCGTAGTCGTGTCGAGGAAGGGCGACGCGGGGTTGACGGTACCGATCGGTCCCCACGATCCCCATGACGCCGCGTCGCAGACGCCCGCGGCGAGCACCGTGGCGCGGCGCATCATCTGGGAGCTGGCGACGCCCGACGCGCCGTCGGTGCCGACGGTGAAGGTGATCGAGACGTTCGGCGATCCCTTCGTGAACTGGTTCGGGTAGGTGACGCTCCCTCCGGACGGAATGGTGCTGTCGGCCAGGATGGTGAACGACGCGGTCGCGGAAGTGCCGGCGACGTCGAATCCGGTGGCGGCCTGCACGCCCGGCTGCGTCGCGCCGGCCGTCCAGACGAAGGTCTCCTGGAACGGGCTCGGCGGCGTCGAGTCGGTGCCGCCGTTCGTCAGCGACCACGGCGCTGCTCCGGCGTCCGGGTCGGTGTACACGACCTTGCCCGGACCAGTACCCGTGTCGACCACGTTGATCAGGGTGTTGAATGAACCACTGAAGAGTGGGTTGAAGTAGATCGTCGAACCCGAGGCCGACTGGTACTGCGGGTTGGTGCCGGGTGTGAAGCTGTTGAAGGTGACAGTCGGGGGATTGTTGTCGATCAGGATCGTGCGGGTGATGGGGTTGCTGACGTTGCCGGCAACGTCGGTCACGAGCAGCTCGATCGTGTAGGTACCGTCGAGCAGCGCCGCCGTGGCCCAGCTGCAGCTCCAGGTCGACGACGCCGGCGTGCCGCCGAGTGACGGGCCCGTGCAGACCGTACCGTTCGGGCTCGGTCCCGACTTGTAATTGACGACGACGCTGGCTACGCCCGAACCGAGGTCGGTGCCCGTTCCGGTGAACACGACGCTGCCACTCGAGGGGCCAGCAGGCGTACCACTGATGGTGCCGCCCGGCTTGGTCTGGTCGACCTTGACCTCGTTGCTGTTCGTGATCGTCGTGACGTTGTCGACCCGGTCGGTCGATACGATGAGGTACCGGTAGCAGAACCCGTCGGCGACGGTGGTGTCGGAGTAGGGGCTCGTGGGGTTGAGCGGACCGACGTTGGCAGCAGCGGCATACGTGCCGCAGGAACCGCTCGAGTAGGGGGCCTGCTGGCGCTGCAGCTGCACCGACTGCATGCCGGACAGCGCATCGCTGCCTCCGGTGAAGCTGACCGATGCGGCAGCCAGGCTCGTCACGGCGTTGACGTACGTGATGCTCACCCCGGTCGGAGCTGCGGCGTCCTCGACGATCGCGAAGTTCGCGGTGGAGGTGTTGCCAGCGAGGTCGCGCGCAGTCACGACCTTCGGGCCCGGGCTGGCGGTGCCGGGGGTGTGCGCAACCCACCCGTAGGTCCACTGGTAGGGAGCCGTGTTGTCGTTGCCGCCCGCTCCGCCGGTGGTCCACGGTGCGAACACGGCCGACGGGTAGTCGACCCGGTCCATGCCGGCCCCGGCGTCGGTCGCCGCGACGTCCACGCGGAGCGACCCGGTACCCGCCGGGTTGAAGTACATCGTCGTGCCGACCGCCTGCAGGAAGTTGCCGCCGGAGACTTCGTTGAACGTGACGGCGGAGATCACGGGGCCCAGGTTGTCGACCACGATCGTGCGCGTGATGACGCCACTGTCGTTGCCGGCGTTGTCGAACACGTGCAGGGTGATGGTGTAGGTGCCGTCCGGCAGCGCGGGCCCGGGATTGGTGTTGAACGTGCAGGTCCACGCGCCGGCGGTCACCGCCTGCGACGGGCAGATGGTTCCCGAGGCCGGCCCGGAGTAGGTCACGGTCACGTGGTTGACGCCCGACGCCGCGTCGCCGGCAGTACCGCTGATCGATACGCCGTTGCCGCTGACCGGTCCGGTCGGCGTACCGCTGATCGTGCCGAACGGGGCCGTCGCGTCGACGCGCACGGTGTTCGGGCTCGTCACCGTCGTTGGATTGTCGACCCGGTCCTTGACGACCAGCTGGTACTGGTAGCAGACGCCGCTCGCGAGCGTCGAGTCGACGAACGGACTGGCCGGGTTGGTGCCCCCGACGTTCGAGAAGGTCGTGTACGTCCCGCAGACCCCTGCCGAATAGGGAGCGGAAGCGCGCTGCATCTGCCACACGCCGATGCCTGAGCCGGAACCGTCGGCGCCGGTCACGAACGGGAAGCTCGCGGTGGTCGCGACCTGCGTCGAATCGGTCACGGTGAGGCTTGCGCCGATGGGCGCAGTGGCATCGGGAGTGACGGTGAAGTTGCCGCCCGGCGCGCCCGTGGAGTTGCCTGCGTTGTCGAACGCGAGTGCGTTCTTCGTGCCGGGGGCGGTCGGGCTGGCGGTCCACGCGTAGGCCAGCCCATGTGGGTTGGTCGGCCCGGCCACCGAGCCGCCGGCGGGCGTCCAGCCCGTGCCGAGCGTCGGGAAGTCGACCCGGTTCACGCCCGTGCCCGCATCGCTTGCCGTGAAGTTCACGGTGAACGAGCCGGCCTGCAACGGGTTGTAGAACATGGTGGAGCCCACCGCGTACTGGAAGGTCGGGCCGGAGCCCGAGGCGAAGCTGACGAACGCGAGCGTCGGCGCGTTGTTGTCGACCGTGACGACACGCGTAGCGGCGGTCGCATTCACGTTTCCGGCGATGTCGTACACCTCGAGCGTGATGGTGTAGCTGCCGTCGGGCAGCGCGGGCCCGGGGTTCGTGTTCCACGGGCACGTCCAGTTGCGGGGGTCGGGCAGCGCGCTGAGCGACGGCGACGAGCAGATGGTGCCTGCGGCCGGACCCGAGTACTTGACGATGACGTGGTCGACACCCGAGCCCGCGTCACTCGCGGTTCCCGTGACCGACACCGTGCCGCCCCAGGGGCCGACCGGGGTCAGGGAGATCGTTCCGGTCGGCGCGCCGCCGTCGATCTTGACCTCGTTGGAGGAGGTGTAGACCTGCTGGTTGCTGACACGGTCCTTCTCGACGAGCTGGTACTTGTAGCACTTACCGGTCGCGCCGGTGTTGTCACTGTACGGGCTCGTCGGGTTGACGGGACCGATGTTCGTGAAGGTGCCCGTGTAGGAAGTACAGGTGCCGGCGCTGAAGGTACCCTCGTCGCGCTGCAGCTGTCGTGAGCCGATGCCAGACCCGCCGTCGGATCCACCGGTGAAGGTGATGCTCACGGCCGAGGGAGCGGTGACGGAGTTCGGGTAGTTGATCGAACCGCCCGTGGGAAGCACGTTGTCGGTCTGGATGGAGAACGAGCCGGTCTGGGTCTTGCCGGCGTTGTCGTATGCCACCACGTTCTGGGTACCGGGGCTCGTCGCTCCGTTCGCCCATCCGTAGGTCGTCTCGTAGGGAGCGGTGTTGTCGCTGGCGATCCCGGTAGGCGTCCAGATGGTCGCAGCTCCATCGACGTCCGGGAACTCCACGCGGTTGACGCCGGTTCCCAGGTCGGTCGCGGCGACGGCGAGCTTGGCCGAACCGGTCTGGGCCGGGTTGACCCACAGCAGGGTGCCACTCACGTACTGGAACGTGAGGCCCGTGGTCGGCGTCCACACGGGGGCCGGCACCACTGGCGGCGTGTTGTCGACGATCACGATGCGCTCGATCGGCGACGTGGGGTCGTTCACGTTGCCGGCCGCGTCGGTCACGACGATGCGCAGCTTGTACGTGCCGTCGGTGACCGTCGTGGTGTCCCAGGAGCAGTTCCACGTGGTGGACCCGGTCGGGGGTGGAATCACCAGTGAGGCCGAGGCACACAGCGCGACGACCGTACCGTTGTCGCGCTCGAGTCGCACTGACTGCACGCCGGAGTTCCCGTCGGTCGCCGTGCCCGTGATGACGACGGTTCCGCCGAACGGGCTCGAGGGCGTGCCGGAGATGGTGCCGCTCGGACGACCGGTGTCGACCCTGACTTCGCTGCCGCTCGTGAAGGTTCCGGTGCGGCCGACGTTGTCGGTGACCACGAGCTGGTACTGGTAGCACGTGCCGTTGGCGATCGTGGAGTCGGTCCACGGCGTCGCGGGATTGACCGGACTGATCGGGGTGTACGGGCCGTACGCGCCGCAGGATCCGTTGGTGAGCGTCGCCGTGTGTCGCTCCACGCGCCACGAAGCGATGCCCGACTGGGTGTCGCTGCCGGTGTTGAACGTCATCGCGACGCTCGAGCCGTTGGTCGTGAGGTTCGGCACGGTGATCGAACCGCCGCTCGGATCTGCGGTGTCACGGAGCACGGTGAAGTTGACGGTCGCCGACTTGCCGGCGTTGTCGAACGCCGTGGCGGTGACGGTGCCGGGCTCTGCAGCCCCGGAGGCGAACGTGTATGTCGACGATGCGAACGGCGCCGAGTTGTCGGTCAGTCCCGCGTTCGTCCAGCCTGTGCCGAAGGCCGGATAGACCACCCGGTTCATGCCCACGCCGAGATCGGTCGCGCTCAGGTTGACGGTGAAGGAGCCGGCGGCGGCCGGGTTGTACCAGTGCGTGGCGACGAGCACGGTATCTTGGTATTGGTTGCCGGGGTTGGTACTGGCAGCGAAGTTGACGAACGAGACATTCGGCGGCGTGTTGTCCACGGTCACCGAGCGGGTGGCCGTGGCCGTGTTCCCTGCCTTGTCGGTGATGGTAGCGATGAGGTCGTACGTGCCATCTCCGACTGAGGTGGTGTCCCAGCCACAGCTCCAGCTGGCCGGGAGACCCTGGCAGCCCGCCAGCGAACCGTTCACGCCGGCGAGCGCGCCGGTGCCGGCGTAACTGACGTCGACCTTCTGCACGCCGGACTGGCCGTCGTTGGACGTGCCGGTCAGGGTCACGGTTCCAGCGAACGGCGACGCGGCCCCGCCGATGGTGCCGGTCGGTGCCACTCGATCCACGATCACGAACGTGGTCGAGGTGTACGGCGCCGACGGGTTGCCCACGCGATCGGTGACGATGGCCTGGTACTTGTAACAGGTGCCGCTCACGGTCGTGGTGTCGGTCCACGGACTCGACCACGTGGCCGGCGGCACCGGTGTCTTGGTCACGAACGCGCCGTAGGTTCCGCAGGTTCCGCCGGCCAGCAGCGGAGCTTCTGATCGCTGGATGGCCGAGCTTCCGATGCCCGACCCCGAGCCGTCGGAGCCGGCGCTGAGGCTGATCTGGTAGTTCGCAGCGCTCGTCGCGTTGTTGGGGAAGTTCGGCACGGTGATCGAACCGCCGCTCGGCGGAGCTGCATCGGCCTCGATGACATATGCGACCGGGGTACTGGTCCCCGCGTTGTCGAACGCCAGCGCATTGATGGGTCCGGCAGGCGCAGATGCACCGCTCGACCACGAGAAGGTTCCCACCCATGGAGTCGCACTGTCGCTGGCGTTCGCCGGGCTCCAACCCGCAGCGATCGTCGGGTAGTCGACCCGGTTCATGCCAGTGCCGCCATCAGTTGCGTTGATCTCGATGTCGACGCTACCTGACTGGCCGGGGTTGAAGAAGAGCTTGTTCCCGACCGCGAACTGGTACTGCGGGTTCAGCTGTGGCGTGAACTTGTTGAAACTCGCCGTCGGGGGGAAGTTGTCGAGTGTCAGGGTAGTCGTGTAACTGTTGCTGATGTTGCCGGCGTTGTCGTACACAACCAGCGTGATGGTGTACAGGCCATCTGGCAGGGCAGCGGTCGACTTGTTGCAGGTCCAGTTGCCGCCCGTGAGTGCCGGTCCGGTCGGGTAGGGCGCGCACCAGTCGCCACTCGCAGGGCCGGAGTAGGTGACGGATACACCCTTCACGCCCGAACCCGAGTCGGAGGAGAAGCCCGTGATGAGCACCGCGCCCGAGCCGGGGTTCTCGGTGAGGGCGTTGATGCCTCCGGTCGGCTTGGTGGTGTCTTTCTTGATGACCACACCGTTGCCGAACGTGCCGTAGTTGGCGACCCTGTCGGGAACCGAGAACCGGTACTCGTAACACGTGCCATCGATGGTGTTCGTATCCTTGAACGACGTGCCGGGGTTCGCGCCGGTGATGTCGGCCCAGGTGCTCATCGAGCCACACACGTTGTTCGTGAGCGTCGCTTCGCGCCGCTGCCACGTCGACTTGGTCAGGTCGACGCCCGAACCACCCGCGCCATCGGTGAGCGCACCGGTCACGAGAAGGCAGACGGCGTCGTTGACGTAGTCGCCGGTGACCAGGTCGGGCACTACGCCGGGACAAGCTGTAGGCGTCGTCTGTCGTCGGACGGTGATGGTGCCACCGGTGGGCGCGGTACCGTCGGCAGTGATGGTGTACGGCACGTTCGTCGGCCCGTTGATGTTGCCCGCGGGATAGACGAGGTCGTAGATCGTCGCGTTCATCGCGCCGACGCTCGTGGCGCCGGCGCTCCAGTTGAACAGTCCCGAGTACGCCGTCGTCTTCTTGTCAACGTTGTCGACGACTACGCCGTTCGGCCAGAACCCGCTGGCGCCGTCGGGATCGGCGAAGGTCACCTTGTCCACACCGGCACCGTCATCTGTGGCGGACAGCGAGATGGTCACGACACCGGGAACCGTGGAATTGTAGAAGAGCTTGGGGTTCGCGGGCACGGAGTAGTCGGCGAACTGGAAGGCCTCGGATCCGGTTCCCGCCGTGAAGGTGAGCGAGCCGGGCGTGTAGGCGGGGAAGGTCTTGTCGACCTTGATCCACGTCGAGGTGTCGGCGTAGTTGGCTGCTCCGTTCATGAGGTTGACGGCGTCGTTGCCGACGCGGTCGGTGCGCGTGTACTGGTAGTAGTAGCAACCGTCGGCGACCGTGTCAGTGACCGTCTGGTTGGCACCCGTGTTGAAGGTCCACGTGTTCGGTGTGGCCGCACCGTTGGCGACGGGGGTGATGTTCTGGAGCGGCTGCGCCGCGCCGCACGTGTGTGTGATCGGATTGAAGGGAGCGAACGCGCGCTCGAGCTTGTACCCCGGACCGCCGGTGGTCGTGTCGATGCCCGACTGGGAATCGATGGCGTCCCTCTTGGTGATGAGGATCGTGTTGTCGTTCGTCCACGTGGCTTTCGTCTGCCAGTCGACAGGGGCCGTGGCCACTGAGAACGTCGCCGGCTCGGGTGTGTCGTTGTCGTAGTAGACGCGGTACTGCGCCGTACTGTTCTGGCCAACGGAATCGCGGGCAGTTACGTTGTACGGGCGCCAACCTGTGTCACCCGGGTCGGAGTTGTCGGGTGTCCAGCTATACGTGCGCTCGTAGTAGATGTCCTGGACGTAGTTCGACGCAGGCACGACCTCATAGCCGTTCTGACCAGGGATGTTGCCTGCCCAGAGACCCGGGTTGCCCGGGGGATCCCAGATCACCGCGGTCGCGGCCTGCCCGCCACGGTCGCCCCATACGGCGCGGAAGGGGCGCGCATCCCATGCAGTGGCGAAATTGACCACGCCCGGCGTGGTCCCGGGGTAGCCGTCGAATCGCGGGCCGTGTGCCGGCCAGTTGCACGCGATCGGCGTCGGGGCGGGCGGGCAGTCCAATCCGCGGAGGTACGTCGGACTGTTGATGTCGCCACCTGAGGCACCGATGTCCAGGCGCATACCGTCGTCGGAATAGATCATGAACCCGTAGTTGCCCGTCGACGCACCGCGGGGCGTGATGTACCCGCGCCACTCGCACGAGAGGTCGCCGTCAGCCGGCTGGGCGACACGTGGCGGCACCGCCGGGCCGGTACGACCGGCGGGCCACGTGGGGCTCCGCGAGGTGTCCGCGTTACGGAAGCCGAGAGCGGTGCCCTGCTGCTTGGCGTCGTAGTCGAGTAGCGTGTCGACACCCATCACTCCAGTGCCACCGAAGATGGCGTTGTTGAAGCACTCCATCTTGAGGCCGGCGGGAGCTCCGACGAGCGGCAGAGCGGTGCTCGTCATGTTCACGGCGCCTGCGCCATTCGCTCCGTCGGCGACGGCCGGGAACAGCACACCGAAGTTGGTCGTCGTGTTGAGGGGCGTTGTCCCGTTGAGGCGAGTCGTCTGGCTGGCCGTGGTCGACCCCCATGCGTCGAAGGCGATCGCCTTAACCGTGAAGTCGCCCGCACAGTTTCGTGTGCGAACGTAGATGTCGGTCGTGTTGGGGATGTACGTACAATTGGGCGTAGTAGACGTTATTCCGTAGATTCCGATGGCCGGAGCAACATCAGGATCGATCACGTATGGCAAGGCGAGCTTACTGTCGTCGAATGTCAGCGAGAACTCGCGACCCTTGAGCCGCCACCCTAGACCCGGGATCGAGACTCGCTTTCCTGATGCGGTCGAGACCGAGGGCGGAAGGATGTTGCCGCCTGAACCGCCGAGCGAGATGCTGCCGTCGGCGTTGAGCGTCGGGCTCCCCGGACCTTCGACCTTCCACTTCCAAGCTCGCAGTCCCTGCCGTCGATGGACGATGGTCTGCTCGCGAACCAAGGTCGATCCGCGGTCCTGCACCACGTCGTAGTCGGCGGTGGTGAAGCGAACACCCTTTTCGAAGTCCTGTCGATCGAGCACCGGCGACGAATCGATTCGCGAGAACCCGCCCTGCTGCTGGCGTCCCGGAGCGATCGAGCCAGTGAATGCACCGTCGAGGTCAGCGGAGAACGAGGTATCGGGGAAGGTCGCCTTGTCGGCTACCGGCGCGCCCAGCGGCGCCTTGACGAACACCGGCAGCGGACGTGACTGCTGCAGGAACGACGTCATCGGGTTGCCGGTGTCGACGCCCTGACCTGTCATGGCCACGACGAGGCCGCCGACCAGGACGGCGACGATCATCAGGATCGGAAGGAGGAACTGGGCGAGACGGCGGCGAATACCCATGGGAGCGGTATCGGCGAGGGGTGTTCCGTCGAGCAGCTCGAGCGTAGGCTGACGCACCGCAGGACGCGGCAGCGTTTCCACCCGCTGAGCAGATCTCGTCAAGTTTGCGTGGTTCCCCGTCTAGCGTCGCTCGTGCCCGTACGAGAACGTATCGTCGCCCCGAAGCGATCTCTTGAA
>JAOPYW010000026.1 GCA_025964405.1 Thermoleophilia bacterium
GCCTGCTCGGGCGTGAGGGTATCGATCGTGAAGCCCTCCGCCTCGAGCTTGAGGCGTGCGATCTCGGCGTCGATGTCGGCCGGTACGTTGTACACGGCGTTCTCGAGCTCCTTGTAGTTGTCGAGCAGCCACTCGAGCCCGAGCGCCTGGTTGGCGAACGACATGTCCATCACCGACGCCGGGTGGCCTTCGGCCGCGGCGAGGTTGATGAGGCGGCCGTCGGCGAGCAGGTAGATGCGGCGGTCACCCGAGAGCACGTACTCGCGCACGTTCTCGCGCACCTCGACGGAATCGGCCGTGGCCAGCTCCTCGAGCGCGGGGATCTCGATCTCGACGTTGAAGTGGCCGGTGTTCGCGAGGATCGCGCCATCGGGCATCGCCTCGAAGTGCTCCTTGCGCAGCACGTGCTTGTTGCCGGTCGCGGTGCAGAAGATCTGGCCGACCTTCGCGGCCTCCGCCATCGACATGACCTGGAACCCGTCCATCGCCGCCTCGAGCGCGCGCACCGGATCCACCTCGGTCACGATGACGTTGGCGCCGTGGCCCTTGGCCCGCGACGCGAGCCCGCGTCCGCACCAGCCGTAGCCGGCGACGACGAAGTTCTTGCCGGCGATGAGCACGTCGGTCGCGCGGATGATGCCGTCGAGCGTCGACTGGCCCGTGCCGTAGCGGTTGTCGAACATGTGCTTCGTCTGCGAGTCGTTGACCGCGACGATCGGGAAGGCGAGCTTGCCCTCGCCCTGCAGCGCGCGCAGGCGGATGACACCCGTGGTGGTCTCCTCCGTGCCGCCGATGATGTGCTCGAGGTACTCGCGCTTGGAGTCGTGCAGGATGCCGACCACGTCAGCACCGTCGTCCATCGTGATCTGCGGCTTGTGCTCCACCGCGGCCATGATGTGGGCGTAGTACGTGTCGTTGTCCTCATCGTTGATCGCGTAGACGCGCGTGCCGTAGTGCTCGACGAGCGCGGCGGCCACGTCGTCCTGCGTCGACAGCGGGTTCGAGGCGCAGAGCACCATGTCGGCGCCACCGGCGACGAGCGTGCGCATGAGGTTCGCGGTCTCGGTCGTCACGTGCAGGCAGGCGCTGATGCGCAGGCCCTCGAGCGGACGCTCCACGGCGAATCGTTCACGGATGGTGCGCAGCACGGGCATCGTGCGCTCGGCCCATTCGATGCGACGCTTGCCCTCGGCCGCGAGGGCGAGGTCCTTGACGTCGTGGGGGGTGGCGGCGGTAGCGGTCAACTCACAGCTCCTGATCAGAAGATTGGGGAGCTGTCAGCATACGCGATGCCAACTGGGGTGGTCCCCATGAGACGGCCCTTGCCTCGCATTCGATACACGGATGGAATCGATGTATGGGGCATCGAGACAGATGGGGGCCACACATGGTTGCGACCGTTGGTATCAAGATGTTCAATGAAGCACTGGTCTCGATCGCGCGCAACCAGCTGGCGGAAGCTGGCGCACTGGTGAAGACAGGCTACCTCGGTTCGTGGCGCGAACTCGACCGCATGCACATCCACCCCGCGCGGATCGCCGAACTCAAGAACATCGGCAATGACCTGAGCGCCGGAAATCATCAGCCCGGCGTCGAGCAGGCCCTGATCGGTTTCATCGAAACCCTCGGTGGCTGACTGCGCCACCCAATGATGCCGTCCCGCAGGGTCGGGCCGAACCGGCCCCTTCACATCAGCGCCCCGCGAGCTCGCCCTTGAGCACGTGGATGCGATCGACCGGCGTCGGGTCGATGCCGCGCAGGAGCGCGAGGTAGATCGAGACGTAGTCGCCCCACACCAGCTGCTCGAAGGTCGCGGCGGCCCGGGTCTTCGAGGTCGGCACGAGGCGCACGTTGCTCGTGATCGCGTCGCCCGCGATGCGCCGGGAGATGTCGAAGCGTGCCTGCACGGCGTCGCTGACCCCGAACGGGATGAGCTCGACGAGACCGAAGCGCCCGCCCGTGGACGCCGCGAACTCCCATCCGACGAGCTCGTTGTGGTCGAGCTCGGGGTAGGCGCTCGCCCAGCACGGCACCTTGGAGTTCTCGTTGACCTGCGCCTTCCAGCGCTGGGCGACCGATGCCGTGTGGTCGGCGCCGTAGACGATGACGACCTGGTCGTAGAGCGTGCGGGCCAGCTCGAGCGCGGGCGGTTCGACCTGCGACCCGGCGCCGGCACCGGCGTGCTGGCGCGTCACGACCTGCACGCCGTCAACCGCTTCGGCCACGAGCACACCCGCGTCGCGCACGACATGGAGCGTCTCGGCGACCCCGGCGAGGGCCGCGAAGATGACACCGACCGCTGCGCGCGGCTGCAATCCCGACGGCAGCTCCACCACGGGCACCTGGGCTGCGGCAGCCAGCTCGGCGAGCTCGCCACCGGTCGTGATGACCGCGTGCACGACCGACTGCTGCGTGGCCTGGCGGAAGCACGCGAGGGTCTCCGCCGTGGCCCCCGAGTAGCTGACGCAGATGACGCGATCCTCATCGTTGACCCAGGCCGGGAGGTCGTAGCCCTTCACGGCGATGACAGGCACCGTGGTGTCGGCCGCTGCCGAGAGCACGTCGCCGCCGACGCCGGAGCCGCCCATGCCGCAGACGACGAGCGAACGCGGCGTGACCGTCGCGTCGCCGGGCCAGGAAGCGACCAGCTCGTCGCGCTGGGCACGCGCACGGGCCAGGCCGTCGGGCAGCTGGTCGGTGAGTGAGGCGACGGCACCGAGCATGTCGGAGGTGTCGTGGGCGAGGAGCGAATCGAGCGTCTGCGAAGTCATGGGTCGAAGCCTACCGTGCCTGCAACCGTGCGTGCGGGTCGGCCGGGCACGCGGCGCGGTTGGGTCGCGGTGGCCCCAGCAGGTCATCGCGTGGCCGCGCGGCGCCTGAGTCGCTGGGCGAGGCTCCCCGACGGCGTGACCCGCCGGGTACGTTGTCGCCAGCTCCGCCCATCGACACCCCGACGCAAGGTCCTCGAAGATGCAGCTCGGTCACACATACCCGTCAGTTCCCTCCGACTTCGAATGGCGCGTGCCGCCGTTCCGCGGTGGACAGGACGGGCTCCCCGTCGTGCGCACCTACGACGCGAGTGTCCCCGCACGTTGGTGGCCGACCCGCATCAGCGGCGATGCCGCGACCGGCGACCAGGTGCTCGACACCGCGCAGGACAACGTGCTGACCGGGCTCAAGTTCTTCCGTGACGTGCTCGGACGCGATTCGATCGACGGGGCGCACAACGGCGTGCACGTCTCGGCGCACGACGAGACGATCCCGCTCAACGCGGCGTGGACCGGCGAGAGCATGATCTTCAGCGACGGCGGCGGTGCCGACCTGGTCGGCGCCGACATCTTCAAGCCGTTCGCGAACGCGCTCGACGTGACCGTGCACGAGATGGCCCACGGCATCACCGACCACAGCGCGGCGCTGGTGTACGAGGACCAGTCAGGTGCGCTCAACGAGAGCATGAGCGACGTGTTCGGCGAGGCCGCCGAGCAGTGGCACGAGCACCCCGAGACCTTCGGCACGGTCGCCGGAGCGAAGCAGGGCGACTGGCTCATCGGCGAGGACATCTCCACGCCGGCGTTCGGCAAGGCGATGCGTGACTTCGCCCACCCCGGAACCGCGTACGACAACGAATTCGCGGGCGTCGACCCCCAGCCGGGCCACATGCGCGACTTCGTCGACACCCTCGAGGATGCGGGCGGCGTGCACATCAACTCCGGCATCCCGAACCGCGCCGCGTACGAGGTCGCGCAGCAGCTCGGCACCGAGAAGCTCGCCAAGGTCTGGTACGACGCGCTCACGACCCGCCTCCACGCCGGCGCCGACTTCTCCGACGCGGCCACCGCGACGATCGCCTCCGCCAAGGCGCTCTACGACGACACGGCCGGCCAGGCCGTCAGCGACGCATGGGCCTCGGTCGGCGTGCTCCCGAAGCAGCCCGACGCCGCGGCCGAGTGAGCTCGCTGGTCGGTCGGTCAGGAACCCGCGAGTTCGCCCACCACGCCCGGTGACACGACGCTGCCGGGCTCCGGCTCGACGCCGTCCTCCACCACCCCGTGCTCCCCTACGATGACGCCGTCGAGGCGGGCACCGACGCCGACGCGTGCGTGCTCGAGCACGACCGACTTGACCACGTGGGCACCTGATTCGACGACGGCCTTCGGGCCGATCACCGCTCCCCAACCCACCGTCGCATCGGCCGCCACGACCGCGTCGGGTGCGATGTAGCGGTTGCCCTCGTGGCCGCCCGGGCCGAACACGCCCTGGAGCATGTCGACGTTGGCGGCGAGGTAGCTCGGGAAGGTGCCGATGTCGTTCCAGTAGCCGTCGAAGCCGATGGCGTGCAGCCGCTTGCCGACGAGCGCCGGGAAGATCTCGCGCTCGATGTTGCAGCGCACCCCCTCGGGCACCATCGCGATGACCTCGGGTTCGAGCACGTAGGTGCCGGCGTTGATGTAGCGGTCGTCACCGGCCTCCTCGAGGGTCGGCTTCTCGAGGAAGGCGAGCACCGCATGGCGCTCGTCGGTGCGCACGAGGCCGTAGCGCGTCGGATCCTCGACGGGTGTCAGTGCGATGGTCGCGACGGCGCCCCGCGCCTCGTGCTCGGCGATGAGGCGGCCGACGTCGAGGTCGGTGAGCACGTCGCCGTTGCAGACGAGCAGGCGCTGCGGATCGAGCGTGCGCGCGGCGAACGCGATCGCGCCGGCCGTGTCGAGCGGCTCCGGCTCGACCACGTACGTCAGCTGCATGCCGACGCGCGCGCCTTCGCCGAAGTAGCCGACGATCTGGTTGGGCAGGAACCCGCACGCGAACGTGACCGCCTCCACCCCGTGCGACTTGAGGTGGCGGAGCTGGTGCTCGAGGAACGGCACGTCGATGATCGGCAGCATCGGCTTGGGCCGGCTGTCGGTGAGCGGCTGCAGGCGCGTGCCACGGCCGCCGACGAGGATGATCGCGTGCATGGGCTGGTCAGCCTTCGGTGGTCGTGGGAGCTGCGGTCGCAGCGCTGGCCGCGGCGCGCGCGGCGCGCAGGGCCTCGTCGTCGGCGCGGCGTCGCGGGCTGCCGACCACCGCACCCGGGCGGCCGATGCCCTCGTAGGAGAGCCCGGCCTGCGCCGCCTGCTCCGGCGAGAAGAGGTTGCGTCCGTCGATGAGCACGGGGTTCGCCATGATGCTCGCGAGGTGCACCAGGTCGAGCTCGGCGTACTGCGGCCACTCGGTGATGAGCACCGCCGCGTCGACGCCCTCGAGCATCGCGAGCGGGTCGTCGTAGATCTCGACGCCGCGCAGCAGCGGGCGCGCGACCTCGTTGGCGACCGGGTCATGGGCGCGCACGATCGCGCCCTCCGCGAGCAGGCGTGACGCGACGATGAGCGACGCCGCCTCGCGCATGTCGTCGGTGCCCGGCTTGAAGGCGAGGCCGAGCAGCGCGATCTTCTTGTCGCGCAGGCTGCCGAGGTGCTTGCCGAGCTTCGCCACGAGGCGCCGCTTCTGCAGCTCGTTGACCTCCATCACCGAATTGAGGATCTGGAAGTGATAGCCCGAGTTGCCCGCGAGCTGCTTGAGCGCCGAGACGTCCTTGCCGAAGCACGAGCCCCCGAAGCCGATGCCGGCGTTGAGGAAGTGCCGCCCGATGCGCCGGTCGAGGCCCATGCCCTCGGCGACCGCGGTCACGTCGGCGCCGGTCTCCTCGCACACGTTGGCGATCTCGTTGATGAAGCTGATCTTGGTGGCGAGGAAGGCGTTCGATGCCGCCTTGATCATCTCGGCGGTCGCGACGTCGGTGCGCACGATGTGCGTCTCGAGCGGCGCGTGCAGCTGCGTCATGCGATCGATCGCGACGTCATCGGTGCCACCGATGACCACGCGGTCGGGATGCATGAAATCCTTGATCGCATCGCCCTCCTTGAGGAACTCCGGGTTCGACACGTAGCGCACGTGCCCGAGCCCGCGCGCGTCGAGCAGCGCCTGCATGCGCTCCCCCGTGCCGACCGGCACCGTCGACTTCATGGCGAGCACGACGTCACCGATGTCGTCGGGCAGCTCAGCGATCACGGCCTCGACGAACGTCAGGTCGGCGTCGCCCGAATACATGGGCGGCGTGTTCACGCACACGAAGATGATCGACGCGTTCTCGGTCACGTCGCGGATGTCGGTCGTGAACGTCAGCCGCTGCCGGTTCTTGACGACGAGGTCCGACAGGCCCGGCTCGTAGATCGGCACGTGCCCCTCGCGGAGCCGCTCGACCTTCTCGGGGATGATGTCGCGGCAGATCACCTGGTTGCCGAGCTCGGCGAAGCAGGCGGCGCTGACGAGACCTACATATCCGACGCCGATGACGCCGATCACGGGGGGCTGACTCATGCGGTCACCTTACCCGACCCCGCACGCGCTGACGCAACGGGCTCCCGCGCAGCTCCCCAGACGATCGGGAGCGGTGCGTCAGAACTTCGGGGTGATCACCCGCTCGACGTGCTCGCAGTCGCGCGCGGCCACGTCGCCGGGCTGCAGCAGCACGTAGTCGGTGCCGCCCCCGCAGGTGATCGAGTCGACCTTCGAGTCGTACTGCGAGGCGTCGACGTAGTCGGAGCGGCGGGTGCCGGCGATGCGGTCGACACCGGCCGTGCCGCGCGCCCACGAAGCGCCGACCGGAGCCGCGAACACGGTCTGGAACCAGGGCTTGGAGCGGTTGCCGGCAGCGTCGCGCACCTGGGTGAACATGCCCTTCCAGCCGCGGCCGGCGCTCAGCGTGATCGCCTTGCGTCCGGTGACCGACTGCCAGGCGCCCCAGCGTCCGTTCTCGGTGGCGAAGCGCACCTGGAGCGTGCCGCGCACGTTGTCGATGGCCTTGAGCGTGACGGAGAGCTTGCGGCCGCGCACGACCTGGCCCGGCATCGCGACCTTGAGGATGGTGGGAGCGACGGTGTCGACGACCGCGTTCGGAGCCTGGGGCGTCGGGGTCGCGGGCTTGGGGGTCGTGGGCTTGGCGCCACCGACGAGGGGCGGCATGACGGGCTTGGCCGGTGTCGGGGCCGCGGGGGTCGGGGCCGGCACGACGGGCGGCGCGGCGACCGTGGTGGCCCGCACGTAGTAGGGGCTCGAGACGTTGCCGGCCGCGTCGACCACGACGACGGCGAGGGTGCGGGTGCCGTAGTCGGCGACCGTGTGCACGAACGGGTTGGTGAGTGCGCGCACCGGGAAGGGGGCGCCCTCCTCCGTGATGCGGGCGTTGACCACCGCGCGGTCGTCGGTCGCGCCGATGACCATGGTGACGTCCTTGGAGCCGCGGGTCACCGAGGCCTGGATGCTGTTGATGACGGGCGCCGTCACGTCGGCCACGCCGGCGACGTCGCCGTTGCCGCCACCGCCGGCCACGGCCGTGCCGCCCATCGGGCCGCCGCCGCCGTTGTCGTTGCCGGCCTCGCTCAGGCCGGCGGGGCGCTTGAGCACGATGCCGCCTTCGAGGGCGTAGATCGAACCCTGGCGGTCGACCGCGATGCCGTGCACCTTCACGCCGGTGGTGGCCACGCCGCGCACGGTGCCGAGCGACGTGCCGTCCTGGCGGAAGCGCTGCACCTCGAACGTGCCGACCGGCACGCCGAGCGTCGCGGCGAGCTTGGCGTCGGTGTAGAAGCAGGTCGTGCTCATCACGACGACCTCGCCTCCGGGCGTGAGCGCGACGTCGTAGGGGGCGGCGAGCAGCCCGTCCTGGTTGCACTGCCCCTGCCGGGTCGGGTCGGTCGCCTCGGAGTTGCCGAACGCGACCTTGGCGACGTATGCGCCGCTGGCCTGCTTGTCCCAGCGCTGCACGCGGGAGTTGAGCTTCTCGGCCACGAACACGCGGCCACCGTTCGCGGTGACGGCGAGGCCCGTGAACTCGTCGTAGCCGACGCCGAGCGACCAGCTCTTGGCGATCGAACCGAAGTTCGTCACGTAGGCGCCGTTGAAGTCGTACTTGGCGATCGTGTCGGGAGCGCCGGGCACCCAGAGGCCCGAGGAGATGTAGAGGCCCCCCTGGGCGTCGGTCGCGATGAACTCCCCGCGTGGCGCGCCCAGGCCGGGCACGGCTGCGGCGCTCCAGCCGGCGTTCTTGACGTAGGCACCGGCGCGGTTGTCGCGATCGATCGCGGTCGGGCTCCAGTCCCAGCGCTCGGTGACCTTCGTGACGAAGTTGAGCACGAACAGGATCTTGCCGTCGGCCGAGGGTGCGACGTCGCCCGGCTTCTGGCCCACCGCGACGATGCGCACGAGCGTTCCGGCGGTGTTGTAGATGCGGATCGACGGATCGAGGGCACCGCTGTCGGCCTTGGAGCAGGCGACGTAGAGGTTGCCGTTCGCATCCATCTGGCCGCTGTCGCGCTCCTCGGCCAGGCCACCGCACTTCGTCGGGGTCTGGGTCCAGAAGGCTGCGGCTGCACTGGCCTGCGAGGGGATGACCACGAGGAACACCTGGCTCAGCACGAGCGCGAGCACGAGGGCGAGGCGACGGGGTCCGAAAGCGGCGAGGCGGGCTCGCACGGAAGCGCGGGGGGAAGCATCCATACCACTAGCAAAACCCAATAACTGCAAACTGGCAAGCGTTTTCCGCATCGTGCTCGAACCAGCCCGACCGGAAGGCCCCGGGATGAGGGGACCTTCCGGTACAGAAGCTGAGTCACGAGCTCACCGCGCCTCCCCAGGCCAGTGAGCTTGCGGGGTGGTGTCGAACGTGGCGCGAACGCCGCATCCGACACACTCCATAACGGCACGACCCGCGGAACATCGCTCGCCCGATCGGGGGAGCTGCCTGCAACCGAGGCTCAGCGGTACAGCTTGACGCCGTACGCGACCGCGAGGAGCGACTCGTTGGAGAGCTTGTCGAGGAGCGAGTTCTCGACCCAGTACGTACCGCCGTTCTGCGACCACGCGACACGGTGCAGGTGGGTGCCGTTGAAGAAGAGCTTGTAGGTGCGGCCGGCCTTGGTGACCTCGCGCGTGGGGCTGTCGAGGATCGGCGGATTCGGCCAGTTGGTCCCCTGCAGGCCCCAGTAGATCGGACCACTGGTTTCGGTCACTTCTCCCACGAGGCGGTACGCGTCGTAGAACTTCGTGCCCTTGGCCACCTTGTAGTGGTAGACGGGCTCGTCGTAGGTCGTGCCCGTGGGGCGCACGCTCGGAAAGAGGGCCGGGAACTTCGGCTTGTCGGTGCCGGTCATGAGGTCGACGAACGGATCCTTGCCGTACTCGGCGTCGGAGACGACCTTGGGTGCCGACTTGTCGGGCACGACGTTGCCGGCGTACTCGTCGGCGGTCACGGCGCTGTCACCCGTGACGCCGTCGGCGCTGCTGCCGACCTGCGTGCCGGTCTTGCCGACCACCACGAGCAGCTTCGTGTCGAAGGTGTTGGAACCGTCTGACTGCTCGGCCGTGGCGCCGCTGATCTTGGCGGCGAGCTCCGTCGCCGCCTGCTCGTTCGCGGCGTCACGGTACTGCACGCGGGTGTTGGCGTAGTTCTGGTTGTCGGCGGGCGTGGTCTTCACCGAGGCGAGGTACCCGGCGCTCGAGAGCGACGCGCCCATGTTGCCCGCAGCGCCGGTGACGCCGCTGCCGTTGAGCACCGTGACCGAGACGGTGCTCGGCACGACCGGGGTCACGACCTTCGCCGGCGCCTTGTCGGTCTCCTTGGCATCCGATGATGCATCCTTGCCGACGAGCACGTTGGCACTCTCGTCACGCGCGGCCGAGCTCGGCGCCTCGAACGCGGCCACGGCGGCCTCCATCTTGGCGGGTTCGTACGTGACGATGCTCATGTTCTCCGGGCCGACCGTGTCGGTCACGCCGTCGTATTCGATCTGGTAGATGTCCTTGCCCTGGAGCCCGAGGCCGAGGGTGATGAAGTCCTTGAGCACGCCGTACGGCACGCTGTCGCCACCACCGGCGACCACCTCGGAGTTCTTGTTGAGCACGCTGATGAGCGTCGGGATGTTCTTGCGCAGCGATGAGGATGCGAGCTGCTTCTTGAGGCTCGTGAGCACCACCTGCTGGCGTGCGATGCGGTGGAAGTCGCTGTCGCTGTGGCGGTGGCGCGCGAAGTCGAGCGCGTCACGGCCGCGCAGGCGCTGGTAACCGGGCTCGAGGTCGATCGCGTCATACCCGGCGCCCTCCGGAACGAAGTACTTGTGGTCGACGTCGACGTAGATGCCGCCGAGCTGCTCGACGAGGTCCTGGAACCCCTTGAAGTCGACGTTCATCACGAAGTTGACGTCGAGGTTGGTGAGCGCCTTGATCGTCTGGATCGTCAACTGCGGCCCACCTTCGGCGTAGGCGGAGTTGATCTTGTTCGTGCCGTGGCCCGGAATCGGCACGTACAGGTCGCGTGGGAAGGAGAGGATGCTGATCGTCTCCTCCTGCGGATCGAGTCGCACGAGCATGAGCGTGTCGCTGTTGGACCCCTCCGTCGCATCGCCCGCGCGGTTGTCGCTGCCGAGCACGAGGATGTTGGTCGGGTTTCCGGCCTTCGGCTTCGCGAGCTCGGTCTGCGCCTTGCGCCCGGCCGCGGTCTTGGGGGTCACGAAGTCGTCGATCTTCTGCTTCGTGACGAAGGTCAGCGCGGCTGCCGCTCCCACTGCCACCGCGATGAGCACGATGAGGATGATGCCGAGCCGCTTGAGCCAGCGCCGCGAGCGCTTCGGTGGCTCGCTGCTGCCGTCCCATGCGGGCTGGGAGGAGCTGACGTTCCCGGTGACGGGACGCTCGCGTGTCGGGGGCAGGGGTGACATGTGCGGGGCGCGTGCGCCGGTCGATCGGCGATCGGGCACGAGCGGGAACTATAGCCGATGGCGCCGTCGCGCCGGCGCACCGCTCCCCGCGGAATCGTTCACGTGCCGGGATTCGCGCGACGCTCCAGCGCCGACGGCGACGGCACCCGCACGTTGCGGGCGACGCCCAGGCGCTCGAGGCCGCGGATGACCAGCGCGGAGACGTCGACCTGGAATCGACCGAGCCCGTGCACGGCCGACGACGGGAACGCGTGATGGGCGTTGTGCCACGACTCGCCGAACGAGACGATCGACAGGAGCCAGTTGTTGGTGGAGCGGTCGTTCGACTTCCACGGCCGGGAACCGAAGGTGTGGCAGATGGAATTGACGCTCCAGGTCATGTGGTGCAGCGCCATCACGCGAACGATGCCGCCCCACAGGAACGCGGTGAACGCGCCGAAGGCGGTGCCGGTCAGCGCGAAGCCGATGAGCGCTGGGAGCGCGAGCGAGATCGCGGAGATGAGCGGAAATGCGCGATCGACGCGCACGAGCAGCGGATCGGCGAGCAGGTCGCTCGCCCATCGCTCCGGCTCGGTCAGTTCGCGCCGGAACATCCAGCCGATGTGGGCGTGCCAGAGGCCCGCGAGCGCGGCGCGCACACCGTCGTCATGGTCGTGGTCGACGTGCGGCGAGTGCGGATCGCCCGGCTGGTCGGAGAAGGCATGGTGACGACGGTGGGCGGCGACCCAGCCGATGGGCCCGCCCTCGACGGCGAGCGACCCGAACGCCGCGATGCAGGCGCGCATCCGCGGCGATGTCTCAAAGCTCCTGTGGGTGAGCTGGCGATGGAAGCCGACCGTCATGCCGAGCCCCGAGAGGGTGTACATCACGAGGAAGGCCACGAGGTCGGCGGCGCTGAATCCGTGCCCCCAGAGCAACACCACGGCGACGACCAGCGCGGCGATCGGCAGCAGCATGGCGACGAGCACGGTGACCTGGTGTCCCAGCGCCTCTCGGCGACTGAGCCGGCGCACGCCCTTGATGTCTCGACCTTCAGCGTGCACGACCACCTCCACATAGTTACGGAGGCGTAACTTACGCTACCGTAAGGTCGTTGTCGAGGGCGCCGCCGGCGTGGTCAGGAACGGATCGTGACGGCGCTCTCCAATGCCGCGTCGGGCGGGCCGAGGCGCGGGTTCCAACCGAGACTGATCGCTTCGGTGAGCCGGCGGACCTCCGATCGGGCCGCAGGTACTCCGCGGGCCTGCGTGACGTACACGCCCTCACCCTTCGTGCCGCTCGGTTCGACCTCCACCTCGAACCGGCGCAGGCCCACCACTGAGGCCAGGATGGAGAGGGGAAGGAGCAGCGCAAGGACGACGACGAACTCGAGCACGAGCGAGAGCAGCGGCGCCAATACGATGATGCCGACGACGAGCGCGATCCAGAACAGGCAGCCGACCGGATCGATGTCGGACGGGCCACCGATCGCCTCAGCAGCACGAAGGCCCGACGCGGGGCCTCGCCTGACGTGCGGTCGCCATGGCATCCACCTGAGCGACACGAGGTAGACGTCACCGTTCGGATGCCGGGCGGTACGTGAGCGCATGGCGCGAGCCTAGACGAGGGAGCGAGGGCCGTCGCGGTGCTCGTCCTGCGGACGGTGCTGCACGCGGCCGGCGAGCGGCTCGGGATCCGCGCGCACGGCGTCGAGGAAGCTCAGGAGCGCGAGTCGGTACTGGCGCAGTGACGCGATCGTGACCTTCTCCTTCGGGCCGTGGTGCCCGGAGCCCGTCGGCCCGAACTCGACGCTCGGGATACCGCGCTGGAGGAAGTACGTGCCGTCGTTGGTACCGTCGCGGCCGACGAGCTCGACCTCGGTTCCGGGTTGCGCGTGCAGCTGGGCCGACGTGCGCAGCAGCTGCAGGAACGGATCGCTGACGGAGACCTTGGCCGGCGGTCGCCGGAACATCTCGGTCACGCGGCAGCCGGGCAGCGCGAGCGACATGAGCTCCTCGCGCACCTGCTCCACCGGCTGCTCGGGCAGGAAGCGGATGTCGACGTCCATGGTGCACTTGTCGGGCACCTGGTTGATGCGGTCGCCGCCCGAGATGCGCCCGAGGTTGATCGACGGGCGTTCGTAGAAGCGCGAGCTGGCCTGCGCGAACGGCAGGCGCTTGAGCGCGTCGAAGATGTCCATCGCGCGCTCGATCGCATTCACGCCGAGCCACGGCGTCGCGCCGTGGGCGCCGCGCCCCTCGACGTCGATGCGCACGTCGAGCACGCCCTTCGCCTGGATGCCGACGTGCAGGTCGGTCGGCTCGCCGCACACCACGAAGTCGCCGATCAGGCCGCGCTGCACGGCAGCCTCGGTGCCGCGGATGTCCTTCGGCTTGTCGTCCTCCTCGTCGGGTACGCACAGCAGCCGCACGCGGATGCCGAGCGGCGCGGCGGCGTGCGCCAGCGCGAGGTCGGCCATCACCGCGAACATCGCGGCGGTGGCACCCTTCATGTCGTAGGAGCCGCGGCCCCAGAGGAATTCGTCATCCACGTGCGGGATGTACTGCTCCTTCTTGCCCGGCACCACGTCGAGGTGGGCGTGCAACACGACCGTGACCGGCCCCTCCCCCACCGTCGCGTCGAGCACGGGCAGGCCCTCGAGGTCGAACGTGCGGGCACGGATCTCGTGGCCCTCGAGCCAACCGAGCGCGAAGTCGGTGCAGGCGCGGATGCCCTCGGGATGTGACGAGTCGAACCCGATCAGGCGCTGCGCGAGCTGCAGCTCGTCGGCGGCCGACAGCGTGATGGCACACGTGTCGACGGGGATGGCTGCTTGTTGCGGATGCAGGGTCACGAGACCACCACGATATCGGATCTCGATGGGTTCGACCGTGGTGCCAGGCGGCTAGCACCGGTTCGCTCGACGTGGGTGATCAGGCGACCTTCGCCGCGAACCGGCGCGTGAGCGTGGTGCCGCCGGCCTGCACCTGCACGACGAATTCGAGCTTGGTGCCGACGGCGAGCGACTTGGTCGTGCGGATGTCGTAGACGAACCACCCACGGTGCGGTGACCCGACCCCGCGCACGTGACCCGAGCGGCTCACCGAGGCACCCCTGTGGATCGTGCGACCGTTGGCGAGCACCGTGATGCGCGTGCGGGTCGCGGGCACGGTGGAGCCGTAGCCGACGCGGAGCCTGAGCGTGTGTCCGCGGCCGCCGACCTTGCCCGACGTGACCCATGCGGCGAGGCGCGGCGCGACGGTGTAGGAGCTCCAACCGGTGTGCACCGACTGCCCCTTGGGCGTGCGGGCGACGACCTGCCACTGGTAGCTGCCGCTGCGCCATGCGGCCGCGGGGTGCGCCACCGTGCGCGCACCGGGCTTGACGGCGACCTTGACGTTCGCGCCGGCACCCTTCACGAGCACGTACGAGCTCACCCAGCCGGCCGGGAGCCGCCATGAGAGCACCGGCGGTACGGCGAGGTGCGTGCCCGACTTCGGGGAGCCGATCACGGGTCCGGTGACCGCGTTGGCACCACCGCCGCTCACCGTGGAGGCGAGTGCGGCGGCTGCGTTCAGCGTGCCGCCGCTGACGATGCGGCCGGAGAGTTCGGGGATCGGGGTGACGCCCGCGAGGAGCTTCGCGCGGATGTCGGTCGGCGTCACGCCCGGCACCGCGGCTGACACGAGCGCGGCGGCACCCGTGACGTAGGGCGCCGAGAACGAGGTTCCGTCGGCGGTCTTGTATCCGCCGCCGGGCGTGGCGACGAGGATGCCCTCACCGGGGGCTGCGAGGTCGACGTTGACGGGGCCGTAGTTCGACCAGGTCGACCAGCTGCCGAGCCGGGTCGACGCGGTGACCGACACGATGTTCGGGAGGTCGTAGTCGGAGGGGTAGTCGGGCGTGGACGGCGAGTCGTTGTTCATGCCGCGACCCGACGCATCGCCGTTGCCGGCCGCGGCGACCACCAGCACACCCTTGCTGGCGGCGTACGCGAGCGCATCGAGCTCGGGCTGTGAGTAGCAGGCTGCGAGGCCGCCGCACCCGAGCGAGATGTTGATCACCTTCGCACCGTTGTCGGCCGCGTAGCGGATCGCCTGCAGGTACCCGGCCATCTGGAAGCCGACCTCGGAGTCGTCGTAGACCTTGAGCGGGAGGATGCGCGCGTCGGGCGCGACGCCCGCCATGCCCACGCCCCCGCCGGCGATGATGCTGGCGACCGCAGTGCCGTGCCCCACCGCGTCGTAGGTGGCGCCGGTGTCGGATCCGGAGAAGTCCTTGCCCGGGAGCACACGCCCCTTGAGGTCGGGGTGGTTCGGATCGACGCCCGTGTCGATGACCGCCACGATCGTGCCCGAGCCGGTCGTCTTCGCCCACGCCTCGTTGCCGTCGATGTCGACGTCGCTCGCCTGGTCGATCGCCCACTGCTCGCCGAGCCGCGTGGCGCGCATCGTGCCGGCGCGCAGTGACTCCTGGAAGCTGCCGCCCTGGAACGCCGAGACCGGGTCGCTCACGGCATTGGGTGTGGCCTGCGCGCTCGGCGTCGAGGGCGCGGCCGGAGTCGACGGCGCGTTCGGCACGGCCTCGTCGTAGAACACGCGCGGCACCACGGGTTCGACGCCCGTCGCGCCCGCCGCCGCGAACTGGTCCTCGGCCTGGTCGGCACTCACTTCACCGGGCAGTGACACCTCGTACCAGCCACCCGGCAGCTCCGCACTGGTCGCCACCTTGCTCCCACCGCCGCCGGAACGGGCGAGCGAACGCGATGCCGAGGCGACCGCGGGGGTCGGCCCCTTGGGAAGCTGCACGAGCCACGTGTCGGACGACGCGAAGTCGAGGTGCGTACCGGGCGCCACGCCGCGCGGACCGGAGACGCCCGCGAGCTGCGCGATCGCCGCGAATACCCCGACGAGCAGCACGCACCCCAGCACGGAGCGGATCAGTCGTTGGCGGGGGGCACGCGGCATGCCGTGCGCATCGGCAGCTCAACGGCGAAGCTTGACCGTCCTTAGTACGTTGCCGTGTCGCGCACGAGCTGCGCCCCGACGGCGCTCGTCGACTCGCCCCCGGCGGCCCACGCCGCGAGCTGGCGGCTCGCGCCGCTGCGGGCCAGCATGCCGCCGACCGCGTCGAAGTGCTCGCGTGAGCCGAGCCGGGTCGAGACGGCCTCGAGCCGGTCGAGCATGCGCGCCAGCAGCTGCCGGGTCGGCACCATCTGGTCGGTCGCGAAGTCGAGCATCTCGCCGTCGATGCCATAGCGAGCGGCGTTCCAGCGGTTCTCCTCGATGAAGGTCGAGGGCGCGGCCGGCGTCGGCGCGATGCCGGCGTCGAAGCGGTCCCCGTGCCACGCCACGAGGGCCTGGATGAGCGCCGCGATCGCCGTCGTGTCGGCGAGCCGGGTCTGCGCGTCGCAGATGCGCACCTCGATCGTGCCGAAGTCGGGGTGCGGTCGCACGTCCCACCAGAGGTAGGTGTGGTCGGGCACGAGGCCGGTCGATGCGCCGCGGTCGAGCAACTGCTGGTACTCGTCCCACCCGCCGGCGAGCTCCGGCGGCATGCCGCTGCGCGGGAAGGCGTCGAACACCTTGATGCGCGAGCTCTGCAGCCCGGTGGGCTTGCCCTGCCAGAACGGCGAGTTGGAGCTGAGCGCGAGCAGGAGCGGCAACTCCTCGCGCAGGGCGTTGAAGACGTAGATGCACTTGTCGGCCGAGTCGACGCCGACGTGCACGTGCAGGCCGAAGATCAGCTCGCGACGCGCCACGTACTGCAGGCGGGCGACGATCTCCTGGTAGCGCGGCTGGTTCGTGACCTGCTGCCCCTCCCAGCGCGACACCGGCGTCGTGCCGGCCGACGCCACGAGCGCGCCGACCTCGCGCGCCCGGTGGATGACGAGGGTGCGGAGCCGGGCGAGGTCCTCGTGCGCCTGCCCGATGTGCTCGCACACCACGGTCGAGGTCTCGACGACCCCCTGCATGAGCTCATGCTTGACCTGGCCGTGGTGCTTGGGGTCGAGGCCGGCGAGCAGGGCATCGATCTTCGGCGTCAACTCGTAGGTCTCGGGATCGAGGAGCTGGAACTCCTCCTCCACGCCGAGCGAGTACGCAGACGACGTGCCGTAGCCGCGGATGCGACGGGCAAGCTGGGACGTGGATTCGTGAGTAGACGCAAGCGTGACCATGAAATGTCGACTTCCCGACCAGTGACTAGAACAAACGCCACGAACGGCCAATGCTCTGGCCCCAGAACGAGGTTCGGTCCGATTTCGGCGATTGTCGCCCGGGTAGACCCTCGATGATGCCCACGGCTCCTTCCGATACACCGCGCTGCCCCGCTGATCCCCTCGACGCCGACACGCGTGCGGCGGGCCCGCTGACGTTGGCCGTGCTCGAACGCCAGGCACGGTCGGGGTGGGAGCGGTGCGCGCAGCAGCTCGGTGTGCCCGACCGTCGCCGCGCGCGTTTCCCGGCCTGGAGCGACGTGCGGCCGATCGTGCTCGTCGTCGACGGCGTGCCGTTCTGCAACCTCGGGGCCTGGTCGCGGCTGGCGTCGCTCGCCCCCGGCGCCCGCGCGCGCCCCCTGCACGTCGCGGCCGACCTGCTCGTGCCTGCCGAGGACGTCGCTCCACCCGACACCCGACGCGGGTTCCTGGGCGACTTCCTCGCGGGCCGACGGCGGAGGCGGCGCCAGCTGCGCTCCGAGCGCACCCTCGACGCCGACCTCGCGCGCTGGGAGCACGACCTCGACGGCAACGCCGAGGTGACGCGCCACGCAGCAGCGGCCGCGTTGCCCGACTATGCGCGCGCCGCGGTCTTCGCTGCGGCACTCGAGACGCCGGTGCCACCTGCCTGGGCCGTCGCCGTACTCGGATTCGGCGCGTCGCGGGAGCACCCCTCAGGGCCGACCGACCAGGACGACGACGGAGCGCGCGCACGACGGCACCAGCTCACGAGCGCACACGAGCGCGCACGAGCCCTCCTCACGCGGCAGGCGATGCAGGTGCGCGCCGCAGCGGATCCGCTCATCGCGCTGCTCGTCGCCGACGGCCGTCTCCCCGACGCCGCGACCGCGGAGTCGCTCGACATCGTCACGCTGCTCGCCGTCGCGCGGGGCGCGGAGCTGCGGTAGGGCACTCAAGCCACCGCAGCGGGTGACCGATGGTGGGCCAGATGCTCCACGCAACCGTGCTCACCGATCCCCTCCTCGTCACCGGCCTCGCGCTGGCGGTCGCCGGCGTCGCCCTCACCGCGCAGGCGCGGCTGCAGGTGCGCCTGCTGCAGCGCCGCATCGCCTCGGGCGCCGGCACCGCGATCATCGATGCACCGACGGGCCTGTTCGCCGAAGCGGCTGCCTGGCAGTGCATCCGGGCCGAGGCGAATCGCGCGTGGCGCCTCGCACGCCCCCTCGACATCTGGGTCGGCACGGCACGCGACGCCTCCACCTTCGAACGGAGCGCGAAGGCGCTGGCCTTCGACCTGCCCGCAGGATCGATGGGCGTGCGCCTGGCCGAGGATCGCGTCGCGATCGTCTCGTGCACGGGCGCCGACGTCGCGGCAACCCTTCCCGCCGGCATCGAGTGGCGCTCCCGCAGCATCGAGGCGAGCGACACCACCGCCCAGCACGCCCTCATGTTCCTGAGCGAGGTGGCGGCATGAACGACATCGCGACCGCCGCGCTCATCGCCGGCAGCGGCAGCTTCATCGTCGGCATGGCCGCGCAGGTGCGAGCGCATCGACATCGCGTGCGCTGGGCGACCTCGGGGCTCGGCCTCGAGGAGCAGGCCACCGGCCTCGCATCGCTCGTCGCCGCCCCCGTGCTCTTCCCGGCCGAACTCGAGACCGCGCGCGCCACGAACACGCAGGTGGCGGTGCTCGTCTTCCGCCGCTTCAGCGAGCACCCGGAGACCTTCGGACGCCGGCTCGCCGAGACCCTCCGCGTCCACGAGACCGGTTGGCGCATCGACTACGACCTGTTCGCCACGACGATCGTGGTCGAGGATCGCGACGCGGCGGTGCTCGCCGCCGCACGCATCGGCGCCGCGGCCTGCGGCACCGAATCCCGACGCGACCTGCGCATCGGCATCGCCATGTGCCCGACCGATGCCGACGACCTCCTCGACGCGCTCGACGTCGGCATGCGTCGCATGCGCGGGTTCGGGCTCGTCGACGCCGTCGCGCAGCGCCTGCGACTGACACGCCCGACCGTCGGTGTCGACGCCGGCGACCAGCCCGCGATCGCCGAAGCCGGCTGACCGACGGCTAGAACGCAGTCGCGAGTTCGTCGACGCGGGTGCGAGCGAGCAGGTCGAGCGTGAACCCGGCGACCTCCCGTGGGCGCGTCGTGTTGATGCAGTGCCCCGAGTCGGGCACCTCGAGCAGCGGTGCACCCGCGGCCGAGGCCACACGCTCGCACCAGCCGCGACGCGCGAGCATGTCGGCGTCGCCGCGTGCCACCACCACGGGCGGCTCGAGCCCCGCGACCGCGGCGACGAGGTCGTAGCGTTGGCTCGCCCGGAACTCCCGCAGCGTGCGTCGGTAGGTGGTGTCGACGTAGTCGACGACGTGCAGCAGGGTCAGCTGCCGGGGTTCGTGCCGCTGGTTGCGGGCGAGTCGCACGAGGTTGCGTGCCAGCGACCGCCGTTCGAGGTCGAGCACCGGACCGATCAGCAGCAGGCCCCTGACCGGCAGTTGGCGCGCGAGCTCGACGGCGAGCTGGCACCCCCACGAGTTGGCGACGAGCAGCGGGCGGTCGAGCCCGACGGCATCGGTCCAGCCGTGGAGCGTGTCCACCGCCTGCTCGAACGACTGGAGCCGTCGCGGCGAGTCGGAGCGCCCGTGACCCGGGAGGTCGGGTGCCCAGCACCGCACGGTCGTGCCGAGCTCCTCGAGCAGGGGCACCATGTACCGGCTCGACACGCCGAGCCCGTGCACGAGCACCACGTCGCCGCCGGGGCGCGCCGGCGCCAGGTCGGCAGGGGGCGCGGCCACCCGCGCATGCAGCTCCATGCCATCGACGTCGACGAAGTAGGAGCCGTGCGTCTCCCCCAGCGTGGGCGGCGAATGAGGTTCGACGTGGCGCGAATCGGTGGTCCAGCTCATGTGCGGAATCCGATCGGCATGCTCGGATCGTCACCCGCTGGCGGCGCAGCAAACCCACGCGGACGTCGGTTTCCTCGTGCCCAGCGCGGGAAGTGGGCGACCATGACACCGTCACACGAACGCGCAGCGCGCGACAAGCAGGACGCCATCGCGCGCGCCGACACCCACATCCCGACCGTGGCCGCCGCGGGCAACCGCACGCGAACCTCGCGTGCCCGAACCATCGCATATGCCGCCCCGGGCGAGACGACTGACACCGGCGCTCCTACGGGCTCCTCCGCCGCAGAGGGAGACCCCGCACCGGAGTCGGAGGTCAGTCACCGGCGCCGCTACGCCCCGCTCGCGGCGGCGTTCGGGGTGCTGGCGGCACTGCTCGTGCACGCCTCGACGCGGCGTGATCGCGAGCTGGCGCCCGGACCGGTCGCCGTGGTCGAAGGCGCGCTCGCCACGTTCTTCCTGGCCCGCACCATCGCGCGCGAGAAGATCGGCGCGGTGGTGCGTGAGCCGTTCGTCGAGCCGGCCCCGGGAGCGGATCCCGCTGACGCTCATGGGGAGCTGTGGCAACCGACCGGCACCGGCCTGCGCCACGCAACGGGCGAGCTGCTGACCTGCACGCGCTGCCTGGGCCCGTGGGCGGCTGCGGCCGTCACCGCCGCCAACCTCTACGCCCCCCGGCAGGGCCGCACCATCACGCGGGTGCTCGCACTCGGCGGCGCGAACACGCTCCTGCAGGCGGGGTTCGCGCTGGTGACCAAGCTCGAGTCGCGACGCTAGCCATCGCGCGGGGGCCGTCGCCGCGGGGGATCAGCCGCCGAGGTACATCAGGCGCCGCAGCGAGAAGCGCGTCGAACGCCACACCAACCCGAGGTTGGCGAGCACCCACGCAGCGCCGAGCGCGGGCAGCACCGGCACGGGTGCGCCGGCCCCGGCGGTCAGCACGAGCGCCGCACCGAGGGCGAGCGCCGTGCGCCCCATGGGCAGCCAGAACAGGTGCGTGAGACCCAGCAGCAGGCCCACGGCCACGACGTCGACGAACCCGAGCAGCCACATACCGGTGACCACGGGAACGTGCAGCACGAGGAAGTCGATGCCGAGCACGAGCGACGGATCGATCGAGGTCATCGCGGTGCGGGCCGCGACCCGGGCACCGGAACCATCGGTGGCGACCGAGCTGAGCAGGTCCTCGGTGACTCCCCCGCGCACGCTCTGCGCATCGGAGACGCCGGCGGCGAGCAACACCGGCAGCGCCCAGACGGCTCGACGCAGGGCGCGGGCCGCGACGACACCCACGATGATGCCGGCGACCGCGAGCGGGAAGGCCGCGAGCGACAACGACCCCGCGCGGGTGAGCCACGACGCGACGCCCACGAGCAGCAGCGACATCCCGAGCAGCGGGGCGGCGTTCGTGCGCGCCAGCGGGGCGAGCATCGTCGCGACGAAGACGAGCGCGGCGAGTACTGGCGCGATGATGAGCAGGTCGGCGATGCGCATCGGCACGGCGTCGATGAGTGCGCTGCGCCACGGCGTGCGGGTCGACGCCAGCAGCACTGCGGCCAGCATCGGCAGCGCGATCGCGGCGCGCAGCACCATCACCGGCGTGCGCGGACCGTGGCGATCGGCGTCGCGGAACAGCTCGTCGCGCGCCGCAGCCAATGCCGCGACGTCGACCTCGCGGCCAGCGGCGACGACGTGCAGGCGCGGCTCCGCCCCCGGGTGCGGGTCAGGCGTCGCGTCGTGCGTCACGTGGGCGGGATGCGCCATCTCCGATGTCGTCGGCACCTGCCCCCACCGGCTTGACCTCACCGAGCACACGCGGTTTCCTGCACCGATGCACCGCTCCCGCACCGTTCGCCGCGTCGCCCTCGCCGCGCTCCTGCCCGCCCTCGCCGCGGCCGTCGCTTCGTGCGGCGCGAGCTCCGACGAACGGGGTGCGTCTCGCGCGCGCTCGCGCGAGGGAGGATCGGCCCCTGCTGCCTCGACCTCGGCGTCGTCCACCACCGCCCCGACCCCGACCAGGTCGTGCACCGTCCCGCAGGGGATCTTCCCGGCACCAACGTCGCCGACGGGCCTCGCCACGGCGACGCGCGCCCTCGCTGCGGCGACCGATCGCGCCTCCCGCACGCGCCGACCGTTCACCACCGACCTCGCGATCACCCTCGCATCCGGCGTGCGCGTGCGCGGCCGCCTGAGCGGGGTGCGCCGTGCCGACGGATCGAGCGCCGGCACGCTGCGTTGGCAGGGCGCCGCCCGCTTCCTGCTCCCCGACCAGCAGCTGCGCATCGCAGGAAACCAGCTCGCCGTGCGCGCCCATGCGGGCGATCGGTGGCGGGCGCTCGGCAGCGCATCAGGCGTCGCGCTCGACGTGGGTCGCGAGCTGTTCACGCATCCGTTCCTGCTCGACGTCACGGGCACGGGTGGCACGGGGGAGCTGCGCACGGTGCGGGCCGTGGCACGCGTCGCCGACCTGCGGGCCTACGCGACGACCGAGCGACAGGGGCTCGCGACGGAGCTGCTGGCCGGGGCGACTGCGCTCCGCATCGACGCGGCGATCAGCAGGGGAACGCTGACCGCCGACGTCTTCACGTTGCGCACGCGGCTGCCGACCGACTACGCGCGGCGCCTGCGTTCGGCGACCGTCACGATCGTCGGTCGAACGGCGGCGTGCGCAGCAGCTCGGTGACGGAAGCGGTGACCCGCTGGGCGTAGCTGCGGGCACGGGGCATCGGCGCGAGGAGCGGTCCGACCGGCAGCGCGAGCCCGTGCAGGGCACCGGCCACCTCGGTGAAGGAGGCGTCGACACCGGCGGCGCGCGCACGCTCGACCGCGCTGCGCGCGGAGGTCGAGCGCAGCCCCGGCACGAGCGGCAGCTCGCCGTCGAGGGTGCCGTGCACGATGCGTAGGCGACGTCCGCGGAGCGCAGCGATCGGGAGCTCGCCCGGCAGCCAGGGCGCGATACCGACGAGGCCGACCACGCCCGGCGCGGCCGCGTTGGCGAGGCAGGCGGCGCCGCCCATGGAGAATCCGACGAGCACGACCCGCCGGTCGTCAGGAGCGGTCAGGGCCTCGTGCGTGAGCGCGTGGCCGAGGTCGGCGAAGGCGGGGCGCGGCGTGCGCCAGCTCGAGTTGCCCCACCGGAGCTCGACGATGCGGGTGTCGGCGCCGAGCGCGCGCCGCAGGCGCGGAGCCAGGTACGCCATGTTCGAGCTCCAGCGGCCGGCGCGTGCGCCGCCGGTGCCGCCGGGCGCGAGCACGACCAGTTCGGTCGCGGCGGCATCGCCACTGGCGCGCAGCTCCCCACCCTCGGGCAGGTCGTGGTGCTCGGTGAAGTGGATGCGCGGCATGCGATCACGCTATCGCATGCGTCGAGCGATCCTGGCGGAGCGAAGGGCTACTTGTCGGGGGTCCACTTCGGCACGGCCTTGATGCTCTTGACGACGACCACGCGCTTCTGGCTCTTCACGAGCGCACCGTTGGTCGTGCTCTTGAGGTTGGCCTGGTACTCGAACCGCTTGGTCTTGAGCCGGCGTTCGTTCGCGTTGAGGATCCACACCGCCTGCGACCCACCGGCGACCTTGACCAGCTTGAGGTAGCGGGTGCCCGCGGCGCTCTTCACCTGCACGTAGGAGCGTGAGAGGTCGGCGGTTCCGAGGTTGGTGACCTTGATGCGGAAGGCGTAGGTCGAGATCCGCGACGACTTGATGGTCTTGACGCGCACGCCGGAGTTGACGTAGGCCGCGGCGCCGAGGTTGAGCTGGGAACCGTCGTCGAACACCGTGCCCATGACCTGGTTGCCGATCTCGCCGACCGTCTTCTCCTCGGGCTGCTTGTCGATCGCGAAGGAGCGGACCGCCGACCTGATCTCCTTGCCATCCTTGTCGGTGGAGACGACCTGCCAGTAGTAGACGTGGTCCTCCTCCAGCGCGACGAGCTTGTCGGCGCCCGTGTACTGGTCGACGCCGGTGGCCCAGCGGTTGCAGCCCCAGTGGAAGTTGTTGTCCTTGGTGGCGGCCCAGACGAACTGACGGCAGTAGCGCACGGTCGTGGTCATCGCGGCGTCGGTGCCGAGCAGCACCCACTTGGGGTGCTCGTCGGCGGCCGGGTCGAACTGCACCATCGTGGCGAGCTCGAGGTAGGTGAAGTGCGTGCCGTCGGCCGGGTCGGCGAGGGTGGCAGCCCGTGCGGCAGCTGGCAGCACGGCCAGGAGCAGGGAGGCCCCCAGCACCATCGAGGTCAGCAGCAGCGCGCGGCGCAGGTTCAGGACGTGTCCCATGGTGTTCCTCCGGGTTCTCGTCGCGTCCGGCCAGTGGGTGGCCTCTCCCAAGATCCGCCGAGTGACGGACGCGTCCACCCGTACTTCGCGTTGGCCGCTTCCGTTGTTTCATCGATTCTCGGGCAACCTGCAGGGTGTTCGAGGGTCGAAGGCCACCACGTTCGTCGCCCGTGGCCCGTTCCTCTGGTATATTCGGCCACGTTCAATCGGCCCATCCGAAGCGGACGCCCGAGACGCTCTCCCCGGAGTTTCATCTCGAGCGCGCCGGCCACGAGGCCGCCGACCACACCCATGGTCGGTCGTCGAACCAACGGAGCAATCTCCCGTGAATGGATCAGGTGCGCTCGCAGCAGGTTGGCTGCTCGTCCTGACCACCGTTGCCTTCGCAACGGCAGGAGTGCTCCTCGGCGGCCTGGTGGATGTGCGGCTCATCGGTGGTCTTGCAGGCGGCGTGCTCGGCACGGTCATCGGGTTCGTGCTCGTGTGGCGCAGGTACGTGTTGCCTGCGAATGAAGAAGATGCGCGCCGTGACTACTCAGACTTACGACCCTACGAGGAAGACGAAGATGACGACTGGTGACACCACCAGCGCCACCCGCCCGCCCCGCGCCCTGCAGCAGTGGCTGCTCGGCAGCCTCGGCACGCTCCTCGTGCTGCTCATGCTCCCCGTGTGCCTGCTCCTCGACGTGCCGGTCGCCGGCTGGGCGATCGGGGCCGTGGCCGTGCTGCTCAACCGCGTGATCCAGCAGACCGTCGCATGGTTCGTGCGCGACGCCTCGCTCACCGTGGTGCTCGGCGCCATGGGCTTCTCCACCGTCTTCCGCGCACTGTTCACGGCGCTCGCACTGTTCTTCGTCGGCGCGCAGATCGGGGCCGACGGCGACCGCCCGATCGGCTTCGACCGTCCCGACCTCGCCCGCGTCGCCGTCGTCGTGTTCATCATCGGCTTCACCGTCGACGCCGCCATCGAGACCATTCGCCGCGCCGCCGACCGTGAACGCCTCGCCGCCGCCGACGCACCCTCATCAGTCACGCCCCCGCAGGAGCACCTCGCATGACCACCGTATCTCCGACAGCCACCGCCGTCGCCGACTCGAAGCTCGCGCAGCAGGACGTGCCGCCTGCAGCTCCCAGGAAGCCCTCGTTGCTCGGCCGCCTCTTCTTCCCCGTCGTCTTCGCGGCGCTCGCCGTGTGGGGCGTCTTCATCGCCCTCGGCGACCCGGTGGTGAAGGAGAAGTTCGACCCGACCGAGGAGTTCGACCTCTCGCACGCCGTCATCGGCGGTCACTGGGAGGTTGCGGGCATCGACCTGTCGATCAACAAGGGCGTCGTCTACCTCGCCCTCGCGCTGCTCGGTTCGGCACTGTTCGCGCTCTACGTGTACCGCACCGCGTCGAAGCGCAACAAGGTCGAGACCAAGACCCAGTCGGGCGTCGAGGCGGCCTACGAGTTCGCGTACGACCAGATCGCCGGTTCGCTCCCCAACGGCAAGCTGTTCAACCGCTACATGCCGTTCGTGGCGTCGGTGTTCATCTTCATCTGGTTCCTCAACATGATCAGCTTCGTGCCGCTCCCGCTCGGGCACGAGTTCATCGGTGGTGACGGCGGCTTCCTGCGCGCATTCGGCGTCTACGCCGTCAGCTCCAACATCTTCTGCACGATCACCCTCGCGATCCTCACGTTCGGCATCTACCACTACGAGGGCGTCAAGGCACACGGGCTGCTCGGCTACCTCAAGACGTGGAGCGCCGGCCAGAAGGGCCCGGTGCTCATCCTCGTGTATCCGGTCGAGATCCTGACGAACCTGGTGCTCAAGCCGGTGTCACTCGCCGTTCGCCTGTTCGCGAACATGCTCAGCGGCCATGTGCTCATCCTGCTGATGATGGCCCTCGCGGGCGTCATCGGCGGCTCGCTCGCCGTCAGCATCTTCGCCCAGACCATGGGCACCGGCATCGCGCTGGTGTTCTACCTGTTCGAGATGGGCCTCGTGGCCTCGCTCCAGGCCTTCATCTTCGCCGTGTTGAGCGCGATCTACATCAGCTCCGCCGCCGAAGAGCACCACTAGTCACCGAAGCACCACCGAAGTTTCCGGGCGCGCTCATCGTGCCCGGGCAGGTCCTACATCAGGGCCACGATAGACCCTGACAAAACACACGAAAGGCAGAACATGGACGTTGACGCAGCGAAGGCGCTTGCACTCGGTCTGGCAGCAGGTCTGGGCGCAATCGGCCCCGGCATCGGCGTGGGTTACCTCGTCGGCAAGACGATCGAGGGCACCGCACGTCAGCCCGAGCTGGGCGGTCAGCTCCGAGGACTCATGTTCCTCGGTCTCGCCCTCACCGAGGCGATCACCTTCTACGCGCTGGTGTTCGGCCTCCTCGCCTTCTTCCTGTAGGGAAGTCGGCGATCGCACTACCGGTGTGGTCGTCGCTCGTCATCGCGACGGGCGACGATCACGCCGACCTTGCGCCCCCTCGCGGGTCGCACATGAACAGCAGTGACAACGGCGGCGCCGCGCACAGAGCGAGCGCCCGACCAAGGACACATCACCATGCTCACCCTCATTGCCGCAGCAGCCGAGAGCGAAGAGAAGATCAGCCCGATCCTGGCGCCGTACCCCGGCCTCATGTTCTGGACGATCGTCGCGTTCTTCCTCGCGATGTTCATCCTCAAGAAGTACGCCTTCGGCCCGATTCAGGAGATGCTCGACAAGCGCCGCGCGGTCGTCAACAGCGCGCTCGAGAACGCCGAGCAGGTCAAGGCCGAGGCTGACGCCATCCTCGCCGACTACAAGCAGCAGCTCGCCGCAGCCCGCAAGGAGAGCGACGCGATCGTCGCCCGTGCCCGCACCGCTGGCGACGAGCTGACCGCGCGCATCAAGGCCGAGGGCGAAGCCCAGCGCCAGGAGCAGCTGACGCAGACGCAGACGCAGATTCGCGCCGAGGTCGACAAGGCCGTGGGTGACATCCGCACCGCCGTCGCCGAGCTGACCGTCACCGCAGCCGAGAAGGTGCTGCGCGGCTCGCTCGACACCGCCCAGCACCAGAAGCTGATCGAAGACGCCGTGAGCGAGCTCGACTTCGACCGCCTGCAGAAGGTCGGGGCCGGTTCGTGAGCACACACGCTTCCCGCACCTACGCCACGGCGCTGCTCGAGGCAGCCGGCAGCGATGCCGCACGTGTCGCTGACGAGCTCGACGCCGTCGCCGCCATCGCCACCGACGCACCCGCCGAGTGGGCCGCACTCGTCGCACCCGGCCTGGCCAACTCAGCGCGCAAGGCGGTCGTCGACGGCCTGCTCGCCGACGGCAGCCCCATCACGCGCAACGCGCTGAAGGTGCTCATCGACAACGGGCGCCTGCACGACTTCCACGAGATCGCGGCGGAGTACCGCCGCCTCGTGCAGGAGCAGGAGGGCCAGCTCGACGTGCACGTCACGTCGGCCGTGGAGTTGCCCGCCGAACTGACCAAGCGACTCGAGGAGCGCCTCTCCTCCAACACCGGCAAGCAGGTCACGCTGCACGCGAGCATCGACCCGTCGATCATCGGCGGCCTGATCGTGCAGCACGGCGACACGCTCGTCGACACCTCACTCCGTGGGCGCCTCGACCAGCTGCGGCTGACACTCTCGAAGCCCGCGCCGCGCGCCGCCGACAGCTCCACACAGAACTGAACACCGCGTCACCTTTTCCCGCCCCGTCACGCTGAGAACGAAGGAACACCATGAGCATCCAGCTGCGCCCCACCGAGATCACCTCGATCCTCAAGGACCAGATCCAGAACTACGAGAGCACCGGTGACGTCTCCGAGATCGGCACCGTCGTGCAGGTCGGCGACGGCATCGCTCGCGTCAGCGGCCTCACGGGCGCCGGTTCGCTCGAGATGCTCGAGTTCCCGAACGGCGTCATCGGCATCGCGCTGAGCCTCGAGGAAGACAACATCGCGGCGATCCTCCTCGGTGACGAGGCCAAGATCGGCGAGGGTGACATCGTCAAGCGCACGGGCCGCACCGCACAGGTGCCGGTCGGCGAGGCGCTCCTCGGCCGCGTGGTGAACCCGCTCGGCGAGGCACTCGACGGCGGCCCCGCCATCGAGACCACCGAGCAGCGACCGCTCGAATTCAAGGCGCCCGGCGTGGTGCAGCGCAAGAGCGTGCACGAGCCGCTGCAGACCGGCCTCAAGCCGATCGACGCGATGGTGCCGATCGGTCGTGGCCAGCGCCAGCTGATCATCGGCGACCGTGGCACGGGCAAGACCGCCATCGCGATCGACACGATCATCAACCAGAAGGGCCAGGACGTCTACTGCGTGTACGTCGCCATCGGCCAGAAGGCATCGACGGTCGCACAGGTGGAAGCCAAGCTCCGCGAGTCGGGTGCCATGGAGTACACGATCATCGTGAACGCCTCGGCTTCCGAGGGCGCGCCGCTCAAGTGGATGGCCCCGTTCGCCGGCGCCGCCATGGCCGAGCACTTCCTCTACAACGGCAAGCACGCGCTCATCGTCTACGACGACCTGACCAAGCACGCCGATGCCTACCGCCAGATGTCACTGCTCATTCGCCGCCCCCCGGGCCGCGAGGCGTTCCCGGGCGACGTGTTCTTCCTCCACTCACGCCTGCTCGAGCGGGCCGCGAAGCTGAGCGAAGACCTCGGCTCCGGCTCACTCACGGCGCTTCCGATCATCGAGACGCAGGCCGACGACGTGTCTGCCTACATCCCGACCAACGTCATCTCGATCACCGACGGCCAGATCGCGCTCAAGCGTGACCTGTTCTTCAAGGGCGTCCGCCCGGCGATCAACGTCGGCATCTCCGTGTCGCGCGTCGGTGGCTCGGCCCAGACCAAGGCGATGAAGTCGGTCGCCGGCACGCTGCGTCTGGCCCTCGCGTCCTACCGCGAGCTCGAGGCGTTCGCGCAGTTCGCCTCCGACCTCGACGCGGACACGCGGGCGACGCTCGACCGTGGCGCGCGCCTGGTCGAGACGCTCAACCAGCCGCAGTACGACCCGTGGTCGGTCGGCGAGCAGGTCGCGATCATCTACGCCGCCTCCAACGGCGCGCTCGATGATGTGGCCGTCGAGGACGCGATGCGCTTCAACTCGGAGCTGCGCGAGCGGGTCCAGACGAACGGCATCGCCGCCAAGATCGACTCGGCCGGCAAGCTGGACGACGACCTCAAGGTCGAGCTCGATTCGGCGATCGCGGAGTTCCGCAAGGACTTCGGCGCCGGCGCATGAGCACCGTGAGCTCCCGCAGCTGGTTCGTCCTCGCCGCCGTCGCGCTCGTCGCGGCGCTGGCGATGCTCGCGCCCGGCATGCCGAAGCTCCTGCTGCCCGTGTTCCTCGTGGCCTCGCTGGTCGCGTTCATCCTCGGCGTGAAGGCCGGCGACGATGCAACAGGCACCAACTGACATGACGACCGACACCGACATCGCGATGCAGCCCGCCGTCGTCGGCGTGACGATCTACTCGTCGCGCCCGGCGGAGCTCGCTGCGTTCTACGCCCGCGTGATCGGCACGTCGCTCGACGGCGGGGTCGACCACCTCACCGGCGAGGCGCTGTTCCGCGCGCAGCTGGGTGGCCTGGAGTTCGAGGTGATCGGCTCCAACACCGCGCTCGGCAGCGGGGCCGTGCAGCCGTCGGTGCTCGTGCCGGACGTCACTGCGGCCGTGCAGCGGGCGCTCGACGCGGACGGCAGCGTGCACCTCGGCGCCGCCGAACACAGCTGGGGCTCCTACGCGATCGTCATGGATCCCGACGGCAACCGGCTCGGGCTGTACGCCCCGGCCGAAGATGCATCCAACTCCGAATCGGAGGATACGGCCTGATGGCCAACACACAGGACCTCAACCGACGCATCGGCTCGGTCACCAACACGCGCAAGATCACGCGCGCGATGGAGATGGTCGCCGCAGCGAAGCTGCGCCGCGCCCAGGACCGCATCCAGACGCTGCGTCCGTTCGCTGAAGCGCTCATCGAGCTCACCGCGCGCGTCGCGGTGGGTGCACAGAACGCCGTCAACCACCCGCTGCTCGAACGCCGCGAAGTGAAGACCGTGGCGATCGTGATGTACACGGGTGACCGCGGCCTCGCCGGTGCGCTCAACGCGAACATCCTCAAGCGGTCGCTGCTGCTCAAGCAGGAGTGGGAGGCCAAGGGCGCGACCGTGCGGTTCCTCGGCGTGGGACGCCGCGGCGTCGGCTCGCTCAAGTTCCGTGGCATCGAGGTGGACTCGGCCTACACCGGGATCACCGACAGCCCGCGTTTCCGCGACGCCGAGGCGATCGCCGGTCGCGTCGTGGACTGCTTCCGCGAGGGCACCTACGACCACGTGATGGTGGTCTACAACCACTTCGACTCGGCGATCAGCCAGACCGTCATGGCGCAGGACCTGCTCCCGCTCACCGACGAGCTGCTCGCACAGGCCGTCCGCGGCGAGCACGAAGCGAGCACCGGCGTGGATCCCGACTGGGAGTTCGAGCCGAGCGAGGAAGGTCTCCTCGACCGACTGTTGCCGACGTATGTCGAGCAGACGTGCTACCGCGCGCTGCTCGAATCGACGGCATCCGAGCACGGCGCCCGGATGACGGCGATGCGCAACGCGACCGACAACGCGGGCGAGATCCTCGACGCGCTCACGCTGCAGCGCAACCGCGTCCGTCAGGCCGCGATCACCCAGGAGATCCTCGAGATCGTCGGCGGCGCGGACGCGCTCAGCTGACCCGCAACGCCCGCCACACCATTCCCGCACCACGCAAGCAACACAAGGAACCCCTCTCACCATGAGTGACACCACCTCCACCAAGACCGGCCGCGTCGTCGAGATCAAGGGCGTCGTGCTCGACGTCGCATTCGTCGA
>JAOPYW010000027.1 GCA_025964405.1 Thermoleophilia bacterium
CACCCGCATGCACTACGTAACCTGGTAAGACGGGGGTGATCGAAATCTCCCCGGTGGCGGTCCCTGCAGGTCGGGGGGCCGCCGTCGGTGGTTAAGGTGCTGCTACCACCAGAACCCGATGGCGATCAGTGCGTAGAGGGCGAGCAGCTGCAGGCCCTCGATCCACGTGCTCTCGCCGTCGCCCACGACGTTCGGCAGGACGATCGCCGCGAGCGCCAGGGCGAGCAGCTGGCGCGGCTCGAACGTCAGCGTGATCGGGTTGCCGATCGCGTGTGACAGGAAGAGCGCGACCGGCACCACGAACAGCGCGACCTGCACGCTCGAGGTCAGTGCGATGCCGACGCCGAAGTCCATCTTGTTGCGCCAGGCGAGCTGCACCGCCACGAGGTGCTCGGCGATGTTGCCGACCACCGGCACGAGGATGAACCCCATGAAGGAGGCCGAGATGCCGACCGACTGGATGGTGTGCTCCATCGCTCCCACGAGTGACTCGCTGACGAAGCCCACCGCGATCGCGGACGCGAGCAGCACGCCGATGCAGAAGCCCTTCGACCAGCGGGCGCCGTGCTCGCCGTCGGGTGCGTGCTCGGCATCGCCGTCCTTGAGGAAGTAGTAGGTCGACGCGAGGTAGACGACGAACAGCACGATCGCAATCGCCACGCTGAGCGGACCGAGGTGTTCAGCCGCCTCCTTGCTCTGGAACGAGATGAGATCCGGCACCGCGATCGCCGCCACGGCCAGCACGAGCATGATCGAGTTGAGGCTCGCGAACGTCGCGCGGAACTTCTGCGTGCCGTGCTTGAGCCCGCCGAGCAGGAACGCCAGGCCGAGCACGAACAGGACGTTGCCGAGCACCGAACCGATGAGCGAGGCCTTCGCGACGTCGATCAGCTCCGGCGTCTGCTTCGCCTCGTGGATGAGCAGCACCACGACGACGAGCTCGGGCAGGTTGCCGAGCGTCGCGTTGAGGAAGCCGGCGATGCGCCCGCCGACGTGCTCGCCCAGCTGGTGCGTCGCCTCCCCGAGCAGGTAGGCCAGCAGAACGAGCGTGAGCGCAGCCGCGACGAACACCGACGTCTCGGGGCCGCCGCCGAAGTTGAGCGCGAGCACGAGGGCCGTGGCGAGCCCTCCGAACACGAGCAGGAGCTTTTCGGTCATCGAAGTGCCGGCGGGAGTGGGTGATGTCGCTGCGTCGTTCATGGCCGGGGAGGGTATCAGCCGGGTCGTGGACTGCGTGTTCTGCAACATCGTGAAGGGCTTCGCCCCCGCTACCGTCGTGCTCCAGGACGACGAGTTCGTCGCGTTCGAGGACCTCTTCCCGAAGGCCGCGACGCACGTGCTCGTCGTGCCGCGCGCGCACCACGCCGACCTCGACGCGTGGGTGGCGGCTGCCGAGCCCGGGGCGGGTGATCGCATGCTCGCCTTCGTGGGCCGCGTCGCGCGCGAACTCGGCGTGAGCGGGCGCTACCGCCTCATCTCGAACGTGGGCGGCGACGCGGGGCAGATCATCTTCCACCAGCACTGGCATGTGCTGGCGGGGGAGCTGCGCGCGTTCTGACGCCGGTGGCGCGGCGTGACCGGGTGGGAAGGTTCGAGCGGAGCGCATGCGCTGTTGCGAATCCTCCTGTGTGATCGGGCCCCTTGTCGAAACCACAGTTTCGTGGTTCGGTGGAGCGGACGGAGTCCCCCCACACGTCTCACGAGGTTCCCCCCGCATGACCAGCATCCCGACCTGGGCCCAGGCCCTGCCCGCCAGCGCATATCCGATTCCCGCCACGCCGGCGCCCGGCATCGCCTATCCGACGGCGGCCACCGCGTACCCCGTGCCGGCGACGACGGCAGGCTTCGGCTATGGCGGCGCGACGGCGTTCCCCGACATGTACGGCATGGGGTACCCCGCTCCCGCAGCCGCAGCGATGCCCATCGAGCGCTTCATCCAGAGCAGCACCGGTGGCGTCATCCTCGGCAAGGACGGCGCGCCCGCAGGCAGGCTCCCGGCCAACAGCTTCCTCGATGCCGAGACGGGCAAGATCTACGGCCCCGACGGCAAGCAGGTCGTGATCCCTGCCGGTGGCAGCGCCGACTTCTTCGACCTGCCCGACGTCAACTCGCTCGTCTTCACGTCGGCCGATGGAACGACACCCGGGCCCGGCACGCTCGTCACGGGTGGCAACGCCGTCGAGGCCCTGCAGGCGCAGCTCGCCGCGGGCCTGGGCGACGTCAACGCCATGGGGGGCGGTGCCCCCCAGAAGTTCGGCGGCACCACGGTGGCCTACCCGACCGCGGTCGCCGGCGCCTTCGGTGGCGGTGCGGCGACGCCCGCGACGGGCGGCTGGACGCCCGGTATCGGCTACGTGAATCCCGATGGCACGATCAACTCGTACGACACGCCCCAGGTGCGTGGCGGGGGTGCCACCGCGGCAGCCGATGCCATGGCCGGGTGCGATTCGATGCACGCACCGAACGCGTTGGCCCCCACCGGCGGCGCAGCTGCGGCGACGACGGGCACGGCCGTCGCCGGCGCCTCGGGTGGTGGAGCCACCGGTGCCACGCCCGTCTCGACGACCGCGGGGGGATCGTCCACCGCTCCCCAGAAGATCACGACCGGCGCGAGCCTCATCGACGGCGCGAAGGCCACCCAGGTCGGGGGCGCATCCGGAGCCGGCACGAGCGAGGCGCCGTCGAAGGTCGGCGGAGCATCGGGCGCAGGCACGGCTGACCCCGCGACCAAGGCCGGCGGCACCACCCCGACGACCACCACGACGTCGACGGGCGAGACCACCACGACCGGCGCGCCCGGCAAGCCCGGCACGCAGGGCGGCGGCGCCGTCACTACGGCGACCGCGGGGGCCTCGAGCATCGGCACGAAGCCGACCCTGGAGAGCTCGCTCGCTGAACTCGTGTCGACCCTCAAGGAGCTCGTCGCGGCCATCAACGCGCTGACGGCGCGGGGCGGCGGAGCTGCGGCCACTCCGCCCGCGAAGGGTGGCGGCGCGCCGACCACTCCCGCGAACACGACGACCACGACCACGACTGAACCGCCGACCACCACGACGCCACCGACCACGTCTGCGGCCGCGACCACGACGGCCACAACCACGGTGCCGGGCGCAGCCGGTGGGGGCACCCCCGCACCCGCGACCACCCCGCCGGTGACGACGACCCCGGCAGCGACGACGACTCCCGCGGCGACGACGACTCCGGCCACGACGCCCCCGGTCAACATCACCGAGGCCGTCGACGTGACGCCCGCCG
>JAOPYW010000035.1 GCA_025964405.1 Thermoleophilia bacterium
GGTCACGCGGATGATCTGCCAGAAGTGGAACGAGCCGCCGACGGATTCCGTCCGCTGCATGCGAACCGCGTACACCGGTGCGCCGGGTACGGGGCGCGCGTATGACCGGTCGAGACCGGCGAGGCTCGCGAGCTCTACCACCTCGCCACGCGCGCCGAGCATGGTCTGGAGGAGGCGCGGCGGCGGCACCCAGCCCGTCGCCTCGTTCGCGACTCGCGACTCGAGCGCGACGCGATACAGCTGCACGGCATCCTGCACGGTCTGTTGGTTCGCATTGCGCACGTCGGCCCGCGCACCTGAGCGGATCCCGGTGGTGGTCATGACGAGAACGGCGACGAGCAACGTGGCGACCGCCATCGTGATCGCGATGACGTACACCAACGCCATGCCCGCCTCTCCCCGGCACGGCCTCATGGCGCGCATCCCAGTGCGCGCTGATAGTCCTCGGCGAGCCTGCTCGATACGTCCAGGCGCACCTGGCGTCCCGAGGCCGCTGCCGTCCGGGGAGCGCCATCCCGCGCCTGAAGGTCGACCAGGATCGCAACGACGGATCCGCGCTCCGCAGCCCCGATGGCCCGGGATACGAGCGCCGTCCGGCATTGTTGCCCGCTCGCAAGGGGACGCGCGATGACGAACGCGAAGGGGTGCGCGAGGGCCGGTTCTCCCTGTGCCGGTCGCACGAACATTCGTCGTTCACGCACGGGTGCGGCCTGGGAGCAGGCCGATCCGGCCGTACCCAGCTGGGACCTGACCAAGCCACCGTCAGGCGTGACTGCCCAGCGCACGCAGGTGGTACCAGCGGCGGTCGAGGCGCTGAACACGAGTTCATCGGGCGTTGCCGTGATCAGGTCATGCACGTCCAGCACGCGAATCGTGACGCCGTCGTCGTCGTAGCCACGCAGTGGGGTGCCCGTAGCGATCGCTGTCGCGAAGTCAGTCGGGTCGTAAGCCGCTGAAGCGCTGCGATCGGCGGCTCGCATGGCGGTGACGTCCTTGCGCAGGAACGCGATCGCACCATCGAGTTGCGTGCTGGACGTCGATCGGTTGCCCACTCGGTCGGTGCCGTGCATCGCGTCGAGGAACCACGACAGTGCCAGGCCGATGACCAGGACGGCGACAGCCGACGCGACGATGATCTCGATCAACGAGAAGGCGCGTTCGTCGCGCATGCCGCGACGGTCGTCATGCCGCATCGCGCGCCTCGGTCGTCTGGGTGTCGTCGAGGACGAGCGCACCCGTGGCCACCGACACCCACGCGTCATACGGTACGCCTGCCATCCCGTCCATTCGGGTGATTGCGATGAACGTGTGTTCGCCCCAGGCGGTTCCGTGCGCGATGAGCGTGCGTCCGTCGTTCCAGAGCTGGGGGAGCTGACGCCACTGGGCACCAGGTCGCCACGTGAACACCTGCCATGCGGCCTGCCCTGCGTCACCGGGGCGCACCGTGACGGTGAACGAATCGCCGGCTCGAGTCGCGAGCCACACGCCGGTGGGAGATCCGATGCCCGTCAGCTGGCGCAGGCGTGCGGGCCCGCTTCCGCCCTGCATGACGGTCGCCGCCTCCTGCTGCTGCTGTGGAGTGGCGACGGCGGGGTCGAGGTCGGCGAGGACGTCTGCCGGTTCGAGCCACGCTGGCCGCGTCGCCGTGAGCTCGCACCACGTGCGCCAGGTCCAGACGGTGAACGGCGCTGCTGCGAGGGTCAGTGCGACAGGACCGGTAAGTACGGGAATGAGGTTTGCTGCCAGCAGGGAGAACAGGACCACGTAGGCGGGTGCGAGCCAGAGCACCAGCGAACCGGCATAGTGTCGCGTCAGGTGCCACCAGTCGACCGCGACCGTCGGGAGGTCTCCGCCGTCCGCGACCTGTTGCATCCACAGGAGCTGGCACCCGATCACGACCGGCATCATCGCGAGCGACTCGACCATCATCAACTCCACGGCCGTATCCCAGATGCCCGGCCACAAAGCGTTGGCCAGGAGTGCGCACGGAACCGCCGTCGAGGCGATGAGTGCGTTGCCGGGGAGGCGTTGCATCGACCACGTGCTCGCAGCGCGGAAATCGTCGCCGATGTGGAGCACCCGCAAGATCGCGGGCACCGACCAGGCGAACCCGACTGCGATGCCCAGCTGCACGAGGATGGAGAGCCCCGTCGTGTTGGAGCGGAGCGCTTCGACACCGCCGCCGAGGATCAGGGCAACCAGCAGGGCAGCGAACGGCGGAACGAAGGCCAACAGGCTCATGGCAGCGATCGTGCGGGAATGCGCGAGGGCATGGCGAACCATGTGGTACTCCTGTATCGATCGTGCGCGGACGGTGGGCACCGACCGTCCGCACATCGGCACGCGCGCTGCTCGTCTTGAATCCGAGGGTTCCGTGGAGCGTTGATTGGGCAGAGGTGCCCAGATGTCACGGATCACCCTCGTGCTGAGTTGGCTCCTCCTCGTCGTCGTCGCGGCTGGCTGCTCGGACGATGTCACGCGCGAACGTGACTACATCGACGCGGTCGTGCAGGCGCGCCGCAGCCTCGATGCCGCGTATGCACGCGCGAAGCCGGTCACGAGCGGCGCCGGAGCCGTGGCGACGTTCGACGAGCGACCGCTCGAGGAACTGGCCTCGGCCGCCATCGAGGCGCGCGACTCCATCCACGAGCTCGATCCGCCACCACGGCTCGAGGACGCGGATCGGCGCATCCACTCCGCGCTCGGACTCGTCGTACGAGGCACGAAGGGCATCCTCGCCGTGCGCGATGCCCAAGGAAAACCCGCGGGGGGTCGCGCGTCGGAGGAGCTCTACGCGCGAGGCACGATCGAGTTCGACACCGAGGTCGATCGCATCCTGCATGACCAGGCTTCCTGATTCGACTTCAGGAGAAGCAACGCCGCTTGTCGTCGGCTGACAGCTGGAGCGGCCGCCCATCGGCTATCCTCGCCCGCATGCTCCAGCAGGAGGAATCTGACGTGCCGAGGCAGCTGGCGGGGTCCAATCCCGATCCCGATGCACCCCCGCCGCTCGCGATCTCGTGGATGAGATCCTGACACGTGCTGGCAGTGCTGCCACCCGGCACGTCGGTGGCATTGAGCTGCTGGGTTCCGACTGCGGCGCCGGAGCCCGGAGTGGCACCCTCCGTCTGCACGTTCGTCACGCCAGCTCCGGGTGCGAGCTTGTCGCAGTAGAGCGTGCGCGTGCCGTTCTGGCAGTCGGAGGCCGCGCGCTCCATCTGCTCGGCGCACCATGAATCGTAGTCGAATTGCTGGCCCTGGCCGGTGAGGACGGTGCCGCACACGAGCCCCTCGAGCTGTTGGGTCGCCGATCGGTCATCGACCGGGGTCGGGCCCGTGCCCGGCGCGCACGCGAGTTCCTGCAGCGGATGGGTCTCGCGATCGTAGAACGGGCTGTCGAAATTGCTGCGGTACATCGGGACGCACCCAGGCGTGCTCAGTTCTTCGTCGAGCACGCAGGTCAGGGTGCAGTGATACCAGTCCTTC
>JAOPYW010000044.1 GCA_025964405.1 Thermoleophilia bacterium
GCGTGGTGCGGGTGCCGGCGCTCAGGTCGCGATCAGCGACGTGCGCGTGCTCGGCGCCCGACCGACCCGTGACGGCGCCGAAGCGGTGCTCGGCGATTCCGACGACCTCATCGCCGGCCTCGAGCACGCCGTCGACCCGAACGCCGACGGCAACCTCGTCGACGGAGCACAGGTCGCGGTCATCGCGGCCACCACGCCCTACGCCGGGTTCGCCGACGCGCCCGAGGCCCATGCGGTCGACGGGGCGACCGCGCTCGGCACCGTCGTCGTCGCGGCCGCCGGCAACGATGGCGCGAGCGGTGACGCGGTGGGCACGATCGGTTCGTGGGCGGCCGCCGACACGGCGCTCGCGGTCGGTGCTGCCGACCTGCGTGCCACCACGCCCGCCATCGACGTGCAGCTCGTCGGGGGCGGCGTCGACGACACGATTGCCGATGCACCGCTCCTGAGCGCGCAGCGCGACCCGAAGCTCCCCAGCGGCTCGACCGCCGTCGTCGCCATCGACGGCGGTGCCGAGGTCACCGACTACCTCGACGGTGAGCTGCGCAGCCGTGTCGCGGGCGCCGTCGCGCTCGTCGCGGCGCAGGAGGGCGTCGAGATCGCCGCCCAGGTGCGTGCTGCAGCCGATGCCGGCGCGACCGCCGTGCTGGTCGCCGCACGTGGCACCGACGGCCAGGCCGGCACGCTCGACGTCGACGGGGCTGACATCCCGGCGGTAGGCATCTCCCGGTCGCGAGCCAGCGACCTGCGCGCGGCCCTCGCCGACGGAACGCGCGTGGGCGTCACGCTGTCGCAGACCTCCGAGCGCAACCCCGCCTTCGGAACCATCGCCGGGTTCAGCTCCTCGGGTCCACGTCTCGACGGCGTGGGTCGGCCCGACGTGCTCGCCCCGGGCGTCGGCATGCTCGTCGCCGGCGCGAACGGCAGCTGGCGCACCGTGAGTGGCACCTCGATCGCTGCGGCCTGGGCGGCCGGCGAGGTCGCGGCCCTCCGCGGCGCGCACACCGACTGGGATGCCGCCACCGTGCGTGCCGCGCTCATCAACACGGCGCTGCCGCTCGGTGCGATCGGCGACCGCCCACCCGTCAACGCGCAGGGCGCGGGCATCCTCGATGCCGATGCCGCGGCGAAGTCATCGTGGGTCGCCGGCACCGGACGCATCGACCTCGGCGCCATCGAGCCCGGCGGCGCGGCACGCACCGCCCTCGGGCTGCGTGGCCTGACCGGAGCCGCCGCCGCTGCCGGAGCCGGCTCCCCCAAGATCCTGCTCGACGACGGCGGCCGCGCGTCGACCGTCACCCCGAGCCTCGACGGCGACGAGCTCGTCGTCGCCGTTCCCGTCGACGCCCCGGATGGCGCGGTCGGCGGCTGGCTCGTGCTGCCCGACCTCGGCGTGCGCATCCCGTGGACCGCCACGGTGCGCGACGCATCGACCACGACCGTGCCAGTGCGCACGGCGCTCACGTCGTCGACGATCAAGCGCGTGTTCGGGCCGGGCGCGTTCGCATCGACCCTCACGGTCACGATCGGTGGCGACGCGCAGGGCGAGGGCCTCGGCATCGACGCCGTGCAGCAGCTCGAGGTGCACCTGTTCTCTGCGGCCGGCAAGGACCTCGGATCGGTGGCGGGCCTCGACGCGGCCCTCCCGGGCGTCTACAGCTTCGGAGTCACCGGTCGCGGGCCCGATGGTGCTCGCCTCAAGCCCGGCAGCTACGAGCTGCGCGTGCGCTACGTGCCCGCCAGCGATCCGACCGGCACCTGGCGTGACGGCCCCGTCGAGCCGATCACGGTGACCGGCCTCAAGCTCGCCGCGAAGCGCTGACCGAACACGGACGTGAGTGGCGTGTCAGTCCGAGAACTCGGTCTCGCGTGACGGTCGATGCCCCTGTGTGGCGCGCGGCGCGTTGAGTGTCGCACCCGTTCGTTCGGGGCCCGAACCTGTGAAGGAACGCCGAGAACGGCCATCGCGGCATGTGGGAGGAACGGCCATCGCGTGCGCTTCGAGAAGCGGGTGGGGAAATCCAGGCCAGGGGGCTGCATGTTTGCGATGGAACGACTTGCCGTGATCGGCACACAGATGACCAAGCCGGCGCGCGCTTCGGCCGAGTCGCTCGCGAAGGCGCTCGATGCGCTCCCGACGAACATCGGACCGGGGTTGCAGCGCGCGGACGTCGCGCGTTCCCTCACACACGCGCAGGCGGGGCTCGAAGCACTGCCCGCGATGGATGCCTCGTTGTTCAACGACAACGTCCGGGGACGGCTCACGAAGGCGGTGCAGACGCTGGGCCTCGCGCTCGAGCGATCGCCGGTGACCAGCAAGCAGGTGCCCGAGGACGTGCACCACTTCGTGACATTCGCACGGGACGAGGCCGAACGCACGATCGAATTGCTGGCGCTCGGGGCGCGTTGAGCCCATCTGGACGCGCCGTCGGGTGCGTGAGGTGACTTCCGGGGTCAGCTGCGCGCGCCGATGTCGGCGAGTTCCTCGAGGAGGGGAGCGTCGCTCACCAGCGCGTCCTCACAGCTGTCGAGCTTGATCGTCACGTCATCGCTCTGGCGGTTGATGGTGATCGCCTGCTGCTGCCCGTCGAAGGCGATCGGACAGGTTCCGGTGAAGGGTCCGGTCGTCAGGTCGTCGCGTTGCGCGGCGCGCACGAGGCGGTCGAGCCGCTCGAGTCCGGCCTTCGGGAGCTCGCGGTGCACGCTGTCGCTCGTGCCGCGGGTTCGCGTGACGCTGCCGAAGCTGCTCACGTACAGCTTGGTGTCGCAGGAGCCGGCGCACAGGCCCCCGGTCGTGGCGACCGTGACCGTCCAGTCGGGCTGCTCGGGGGCGGGGCAGCAGTCCTCGTGGCCGCGGCCACAGCCCGTCAGGGCGAGCGTCGTGAGGAGGAGCGTGACGATGAGGGTGCGGTTCATGTGCGGTACGACGCGACGAGTGACGTGACGGTTCCCGATAGCATTGCCCGCATGACTTCGAACCCGACCGCATCCGCCGCCGATCTCGCCCACCTGACCGTCGCCGACCTGGCCGTGACGGCGGAGGAGCACTGGCCCTCCTACGGCGACGACGAGATCGACGGCGTCGTCGCCGCGCTGCGCTCCGGCAAGGTCAACCAGTGGACCGGCACCAAGGTCGTCGAGTTCCAAGCCGCGTACGAGCAGTACGTCGGGCATGGGCGCCGGGCGATCGCGCTGGCGAACGGCTCCGTCGCCCTCGAGCTCGCACTGCGCGCGTTCGGCGTGGGCGAGGGCGACGAGGTCATCGTCACGCCGCGCACCTTCGTCGCCTCGGCGTTCTGCGTGCAGCTCGTCGGCGCGACGCCGGTGTTCGCCGACGTCGACCCTGAGAGCGGCAACATCACGCCCGAGTCGATCGAGGCCGTGGTGACCGATCGCACGAAGGGCATCATTCCCGTGCACCTCGCCGGCTGGCCGGCTGACATGCCGGGCATCAACGCCGTCGCGAAGGAGCACGGGTTGTTCGTGCTCGAAGACTGTGCGCAGGCGCACGGCGCCGAGATCGACGGGCAGCCGGTGGGGAGCTTCTCGGAGGCCGCTGCGTTCTCGTTCTGCCAGGACAAGATCATGAGCACCGGCGGTGAGGGCGGCCTCACGCTCTTCCGCGACGAGTCGGCGTATCGCTGGGCGTGGGAGTTCAAGGACCACGGCAAGAGCCTCGAGAAGGTGCGCGAGAAGGATCCGGCTCCGGGATTCCGCTGGCTGCACGACAGCGTGGGCACCAACTGGCGCATGCTGGAGACGTCGGCCGTGATCGGCATCGCGCAGCTCGGCAAGCTCGACGGGTGGCGCGCCGCACGCACCGAGCGCGCGAACGTCTGGCGCGCGGCCCTCGACGGCATCGACGGCCTGCGCGTGCCACAGCTCCCCAGCAACATCACGCACGCCGAGTACAAGTTCTACGCGTACGTCGAACGCGGCGCCGAGGGTGAGGCGCTCCGCAACGAGATCGTCGCACGGGCCAGTGCGCGGGGCATCCGCGCCTTCTCGGGCTCATGCTCGGAGGTCTACCTCGAGGATGCGTTCCGCGACCTGCACGTCGACCGACTGCCGGTCGCGCGGCGCCTCGGCGAGACGAGCCTCATGTTCGAGGTGCATCCCACGCTCGACCTCGAGCGCCTGCGCCTGCGGGCGGCCGTCGTCGCCGGCATCGTGCGCGACGTGCTCGGCTAGCGACGGGAGGTCGACCGGACGGAGCCCCCGCGCGCGCAGGGGCTCCGTGCGTTCGTCCCGGCGGGTGTCAGGAGACGTCGTGCTCCTTGAGCCAGCCCGCGGCGATGTCCTTCGCGGAGCGCTTGTCGTCGACGCTCTGGGAGTCGAGGTCGACGAGGTCCTCGGCCGAGAGCTCGGCGCTCACCTGGTCGATCACCTTGGCCATGGCCTCGGTCACCTTGCTCGAGACCACGGGAACCACGTTGGAGGCGAGGAAGAGTCCCTCGGGATCCTCGAGCGTGACGAGGTCGTTCTGCTTGATCTTGGGGTCGGCGCTGTAGAGGTCGACGAGCTGCACGTCGCCGTCCTTCAGTGCCTTGAACGTGAGCGGACCACCGCTGTCCTCGATCGGGGTGAACGCCACGTCGACTCCGTAGACCGACTTGAGGCCCTTGGGGCCGTAGGGCCGGATCGCGAGCTCGGAGTTGCCACCGAGCTTGAGGTCACCGTCGACGTCCTTGAGGTCGGCGAGGCTGGTGACGTGGTGCTCCTTCGAGAACGCCTTCGTGACGTGGTAGGAGTCCTGGTCGGTGGCGTCACTCTGCTCGAGGACGCGCAGGCCGTCGGGCAGCGTCTGCACGAGCGCGTCGTACACCGCCTGGCTCGTGGTGGCCTTCGTGTTCTTGTCGTAATGCTGGAGGAAGTTGCCGGTGTACTAGGGGAATAGGTCGATCGCGCCGCTCTCGATGTCCTTGACGTAGACCTCGCGCTGGCCGATGCGGAAGTCGCGCTTGACGGTGAAGTCGGCGTTCTCGAGCGCCTGCGCGTAGATCTCGGCGATGATCTCGTTGGAGTAGTAGTCCTGGGAGCCGATGACGATCGTCGACTTCGACTTCGCCGTGGAGGAGCCCTTCGAGCCTTCGAGGGAGTCGGAGTCGCTGCCGCAGCCGGCGATCGCGAGGGCCGTTAGAACCCCGGTGAGGGTGAGTACGAGGTGGCGCTTGTGGAGCTTCATGTGACGAGGTGCCTTTCGGTGGTGTTGGGTCGGGTGACGGTTCGGGAGGCTGCGCGTACGTGCGCCGGGCGAAGCAGGTGCACGAGCCCTGCGAACAGTACGTCCAGCACGAGCGCGAGGATGATGACGAGCACCGATCCGCCGAGCATCTCGCCGTACTGACGCGTGCGCAGGCCCTCGATCACGTATCGCCCGAGGCCGCGATCCGCGACGTACGCCGCGACGGTGACGGTCGCCACGATCTGGAGCGTGGCCGAGCGGAGCCCGTTGAGCACGCTGGTCGCGGCGAGGGGCAGCTCGACGCTGCGCACCACCATCCACGGCGTCATGCCGAGGGCTCGTGCAGTGTCGACCACGTCGCGATCGACGGCACGGAAGCCCGCGTAGGCGCCGGTGAGGATGGGCGGCGTGGCGAGCACGAGCAGCGCGATGATCGGCGCTTCGAGCCCGATGCCCAGCCAGATGCCGAGCAGCGTCACGAGTCCGAGCGTCGGGATGGAGCGCAGGCCGCCCGACACCGCCACCGCGACCACGACGCCCCGCCCGGTGTGGCCGATGAGCATGCCGATCGGCAGCGCGATGACGACGCTCGCGACGAGCACGACGAGGGAGACCAGCAGGTGCTCGCCGAGCCTGGAGGGGATGCCCGCGGGGCCCGACCAGTTCACGGCGTCGGTCAGCCAGGCGGTGGTGTCGTCGACGAGGCTCACGTGCGCACCCCCGGCGACCGCCGGGTCCACGGCAGGGCCAGGCGTCCGAGCAGCACGAGCAGCAGGTCGCAGGCGAGGGCGAGCCCGACCGTGAGCACGATGCCGCTGATGATCTCCTCCTGGAGCCCGCGTTGGAATCCGTCGGTGAACAGGCGGCCGAGGCCTGCGACCCCGAGCACCGACCCGAGGGTGGCGAGACTGATCGTGCTCGCGCTCACCACGCGCAGGGCGGCGAGGATCTCCGGAGCTGCGAGCGGCAGCTGCACCTGCCAGAACAGCTGGCGGGGCGCATGTCCGACCGCGGTCGCCGCCTCCACCAACGGTGCAGCGGTGCCGCGCGTGGAGGTGATCGCGGTCGGCACCAGCAGCGCGAGGCCGTAGATGGTGAGCGCGATGACGATGTTGGTGGGGGAGCGCAGGGCCGTGCCGATCACCACGGGGATGACCAGGAACAGTGGGAGCGACGGAATCGTGTAGAGCAGCGCGCTCGCGACGGTCGTGAACGTGGCGATGCGCGGCGTGCGGCTGACGAGCCACGCGAGGAGCACGCTCAGCACGAGCGACAGCACGATCGGCGCCACGACGAGCCCGAGGTGTTCGCGGGTGGCGGCGCCGAGCAGGTCGATGTTCTCGGCGACCCACCTCATCGCGCGGCCGAGCCCCGTGACGTGGCGGCGGTCGCGATGTGCACGAACCGCTCGACGAAGGCGTCGGCGGGATGATCGAGGATCTGGGCGGGCGCACCGAGCTGCGCGATGTCAGCTCCATCGCGTAGCACCACGACCTGGTCACCCAGCAGGAAGGCCTCGTTGATGTCGTGGGTCACGAACAGGATCGTCTTGGCGAGGTCGCCCTGGAGGCGCAGCAGCTCCTGCTGGAGGTCAGCGCGCACGAGTGGGTCGATCGCGCCGAACGGCTCGTCCATGAGCAGGATGTCGGGATCGGTCGACAGGGCCCGCGCGACGCCGACGCGCTGCTGCTGGCCGCCGGAGAGTTGACCCGGATACCGGTCTGCGGTGGTGCGGGGCAGGCCGACGAGGTCGAGCAGCTCGAGTGATCGCGCGCGGGCGGCGGCGCGTGAGCTGCCGCGCAGGCGCAGCACGGTACCGACGTTCTCGACCACCGTGCGGTGCGGGAGCAGGCCCGAGTTCTGCATGGCGTAGCCGATGCGGCGGCGCAGCTGCACCGGGTCGGTGCCGGCGACGTCGCGGCCGTCGACGCTGACCGTGCCCGCGGTGGGGTCGACCATGCGGTTGACCATGCGCAGCACCGTCGTCTTGCCGCATCCGGAGGGGCCGACGAGCACCGTGATCGCGCCTGCGGGGCAGTCGAGGTCGAGCTGGCGCACGGCGACCGTGCCGTCGGCGTGGGTCTTGTTCACGCGCGCGAAGCTGACGCCGGAGGTCGGGGGGCGAGGATCCATTGCGGGGAAGGTATCCAAGCGCCCGGTCGTCGGCACGTGGTCAGACGTCCTAACGAAATGTGGCGCGCCCCGGTGGGTCGATCCGCTCCCCGCGAACCGCCCCACCGAGGCGCAGCCTCCCCCTCGTCAAACCGTGGCTCAGCCGCTGACCGCGACGGGCGCGGCGCCGGCGATGCGCTCGTAGACGTCGTCGTACGAGACGCCGAGACCGTTGAGCACGTACGCCGCTGCGCCGTCGGCGTCACGCAGCATCGACAGCAGGAGGTGATCCGTGCCGATGTGCTCGTCGCCCAGGCGCAGCGATTCCTCGCGGGCCTGTCGAACTACGTGCCATGCTCGTTCCGTGAGATCCATGATGGCGAAAGTTTGCCCGTCGCCGAAATGACTGAAACCTGTCGTCGTTCTGGTGGCACAGCTGGCTGGGAGGGCAGCGCGACCACGGGGGAGCGGTGCGCGATACGATGCCGGCATGTCCGTGCTCACCGTCTACACCGCCCACGGGTGCTGCCTCTGTGACGACGCGCGTGCCGAGCTCGACGTGCTCGGTCCGGAGCTGGGGCTCGAGGTCGACTGGGTCTACATCGACGGCGTGCCGGAGCTCGAGCGGGCCTGGCGCGAGCAGCTCCCCGCAGGCGTGTACCGCGGTCGCAAGGTGTTCAAGTATCGCGTCGATGCCGACCTGCTGCGGCGACGCGTGCTCGAAAGTGCCGTCTGAGCAGGTTGTTTACCGCGTCTCGGGCTGCCTGTTCGAGTGCCAGTCCAAGCACCTACCTACGTACCTACCTAACGTAGGTAATTGCACCGATCCGGCTGGTGTGGGTGCGTCGTATCTTTGAGGCACAGGGAGCGCTTGTCCCGCACTCCACTGACCGGCACCGTCCAAACGATCCG
>JAOPYW010000058.1 GCA_025964405.1 Thermoleophilia bacterium
CTTGCGCGCACCCTCGCCGGAGTTGAGCACCATGAGCAGCGTGTCACCCTTGGCGGAGTGCCCGCGCTCGTCGACCTCGTCGGTCGCCTGGCCGTCGATGAGCATGCCCATGCAGCGTCCCTCGGGATCGTTCCAGTCGTCTGACTGCATCTCCTCGCCGTCGGGGCGGATCCACGTGAGGTCCTTGTTGCCGTCGCCGGCGACCGGGCTGCCGGTGAAGAACGCGCGCCGCCTGAGCACCGCGTGGTTCTTGAAGATGTCGATCGCCTGGCGCGTGAAGTCGAGCAGCTCCTGGTCGTCTGAGGAGAGGTTCCAGTCGACCCAGCTGATCTCGTTGTCCTGCGCGTAGGCGTTGTTGTTGCCCTGCTGCGTGCGACCCCTCTCGTCGCCGCCGAGGATCATGCGCACGCCCTGCGAGAAGATGAGCGTGGCGAGGAAGTTCTTGCGCATCTGCAGGCGCATCGCGTTGATGCCCTCGTTCTCGGTCGGGCCCTCGGCTCCCCAGTTGCGCGTGAGGTTGTGGTTGTGGCCGTCGTTGTTGCCCTCGCCGTTGGCCTCGTTGTGCTTCTGCTCGTACATCGTCGTGTCGGCGATGGTGAATCCGTCGTGCGCGGTCACGAAGTTGATGCTCGCGTAGGTGTTGCGTCCCGACGCCGCGAAGATGTCGCTCGAGCCCGACAGGCGCGAGGCCATCTCCGGGAGCTTGCCGGGGTCGCCGCGCCAGAAGCTGCGCACCGCGTCGCGGTACTCACCGTTCCACTCGGCCCAGCCGACGGGGAAGTCGCCGACCATGTAGCCGCCCTCGCCGAGGTCCCACGGTTCAGCGATGAGCTTCACCTGCGACAGGATCGGATCCTGCTGGATGATGTCGAAGAAGGTGCCGAGCCGGTTGACGCTGTGCAGCTCGCGCGCCAGCACGGGCGCGAGGTCGAAGCGGAACCCGTCGACGTGCATGTCGACCGCCCAGTAGCGCAGGCTGTCCATGATCAGCTGCATCGTGCGCGAGTGCACGACGTTGAGCGAGTTGCCCGTGCCCGAGAAGTCCATGTAGTGACGCTCGTCGCCGGGCATCAGGCGGTAGTAGCTCTTGTTGTCGACGCCGCGCAGCGAGAGGGTCGGGCCCATGTGGTTGCCCTCACCGGTGTGGTTGTAGACCACGTCGAGGATGACCTCGATGCCCGCGCGGTGGAACGACTTCACCATCGACTTGAACTCGTTGAGCGTGTGGCGGCTCTGGTTGGTCGCGTAGCGCGAGGCGGGTGACAGGAAGGCGATCGAGTTGTAGCCCCAGTAGTTGGTCAGGTGCTTCTCGACGAGGAACCGGTCGGTCGTGAACTCGTGCACCGGGAGCATCTCGATCGCCGTCACGCCCAGTGACAGCAGGTGCTCGATGATCGGCTCGTAGGCCATGCCGAGGTAGGTGCCGCGCAGGTGCTCGGGCACGCCCGGGTGACGCATCGTCATGCCCTTCACGTGCGCCTCGTAGATGACCGTGCGGTTCCAGTCGTGGTTCGGCTTGCGATCCTCCCCCCACTCGAACGCCGGGTCGACGACGACGCACTTCGGCATCGAACCGGCGCTGTCGCGCGTGTCCATCACGAGGTCGCCCTCGCCGACCTTGTAGCCGAACACGTCGTCGGTCCACTTGATCGAGCCCGCGACGCTCTTCGCATACGGGTCGATGAGGAGCTTGTTCGGGTTGAATCGGTGCCCCTGCTCCGGGGCCCACGCGCCGTGCACGCGGTAGCCGTAGAGCTGCCCGGGGCGGATGTCGGGCAGGTAGCAGTGCCAGTTGAGGTTCGTGCGGTCGTGCAGCTCGACGACGTGCGTCGGCTCGCTGTCACTCGGGTTGTCGAAGAGGCAGAGCTCCACGCCGTCGGCGTGCTCGGAGAAGATCGAGAAGTTCGTCCCCTCGCCATCCCACGTGGCACCCTGCGGGTAGGGCTTGCCGGGCCAGGACCTGATGTCACTACTCATTGCTGCCTCCGCCGCGGCGGAACACCGCTGCGTTCGTCTCGCTGATCCATGCCTCGTCGATGCCCGGGCCGCCGAAGCGCTCGTCGGAACCATCGATGAGTCGTATCCATCCGTCGCCGTCGCCGACGACTGCTCCCACCGGCACGCGCTCGGTACCGAAGTTGAGCACGACGAGCGTCTCCTCGCCGCCGGCGGCCCGCGCGAGCTGCAGCAGGCCGAGGTCGCCGTCGAGCCCGACCGTCGTAGCGGCAGGCTCGAGCTGCGCGATCGAGGGGAGCGCACGGCGCAGGTGGAGCAGGTCGCGCGTGAACGCCAGCTGCTGGGCGTGCTCGCCCTCCGAGCGCAGGCTCCAGTCGAGCTTCGCGGTCGCGAACGTCGCCTCGGCCTGGGGGTCGGGCGCCTCGAGCCCCTCGCGCAGGAACCCGGCGAACTCCTTCGCGCGCCCCTCGCGCACGGCGGCGACGAGGTCTTCGTCGCCGTGGCTGACGAAGTAGGGGAAGGGTGCGGGCTCGCCGTACTCCTCGCCCATGAAGAGCATGGGCACGAACGGTGCGAGCAGCACGGCGGCCGCGGCGAGCTTGCGCTGCGCGAACGTGAGCGTCGTCGCGAGCCGGTCGCCGAGCAGTCGGTTGCCGACCTGGTCGTGGTTCTGGGAGTAGACGACGAAGCGACGTCCGGGCAGGCCGCTCGAGTCGCTGCCGAAGCTGCGCCCGCGCTCCTCCGAGTACTGGCCTGTGTAGACGTAGCCCGAGCCGTACGACTGCGCGAGGTCGCGCAGCCCACGGAAATCGGCGTAGTAGCCCTGCTGCTCGCCGGTCAGGGCAACGTGCAGCGCGTGGTGGAAATCGTCGGTCCACTGCGCGTCGTGCCCGAACCCGCCGGTGGCGCGCGGCGCGATCACGCGCGTGTCGTTGAGGTCGCTCTCGGCGATGAGGAGCTGTCGGCGGCCCGTGGCCTCGCTGAGCTCCGCGACGGCGTCGGCCAGCTGCCCGAGGAAGGGCTTCGCCGACGTGTCGACGATCGCGTGCACGGCATCGAGCCGCAGTGCGTCGACATGGAAGTCGCGCAGCCACTGCAGCGCGTTCTCGGTGAAGAACCGGCGCACCTCGTCGCTGCCGCGGTCGTCGACGTTGACCCCCGAGCCCCACGGCGAGTGGTGCTTGTCGGTCAGGTAGGGGCCGAACTTCGACGTGTAGTTGCCCTCGGGGCCGAAGTGGTTGTAGACGACGTCGAGCACCACACAGAGACCGGCCGCGTGCGCGGCGTCGACAAGCCGCCGCAGGCCCTCGGGGCCGCCGTACGCGGAGTGCGCCGCGAAGAGTGACACGCCGTCGTAGCCCCAGTTGCGCGCGCCGGGGAACTCCGCCACCGGCAGCAGCTCGATCGCCGTGATGCCGTCGGCCGCGAGGTCGGCCAGGCGCGGGATGATCGCGTCGAACGTGCCCTCGGGCGTGAAGGTGCCGACGTGCAGCTCGTAAAGCACGTACTCCTCGATCGGGAGCCCGGTCCAGCCGTCGTCGGTCCAGCTGAACGCCCTGTGGTCGACCACTTCCGACTCGCCGTGCACGCCGTCGGGCTGGCTCGCCGACGCCGGGTCGGGCAGCGCGAGCTCGTCGTCGTCGATCAGGTAGTGGTATCGCGCGCCGGCGGGAAGGTCGGCGACGGTAGTGCGGAAGTATCCGCGCGATGAAGGTTCGAGTGAACTTGATCCGATGCGGTTGCTGCTCTTGTGCGAGCCATCAGACCACTTCAACGTCGCCGTCTCCGCATGCGGCGCCCACACCGTGAAGCTCACGGAGCCGTCGTCGTTCACCATTGCACCAAGCCGATCGCTCACGCCGAGCCGGTCTCCGGGCGCAGGATGACGCAGCCGAGCGGGGGCAGGGTCAGCTCGACCGAGTAGGCATGGCCGTGCGTCGGCACGGCGGTTGCATCGACGCCCCCCTGGTTGCCCACGCCGCTGCCGCCGTAGGTGGTCGCATCGCTGTTGAGCAGCTCCCGCCAGTGACCTTCGACCGGCACGCCGATGCGGTAGTGCTCGCGCACCACGGGGGTCGCGTTGAGCACGACGAGCACGGGCGGCTCGCTCGCGTCGCGGCCGTGGCGCAGGTAGGAGAACACGGAGTTGGCGCTGTCGCTCGCGTCGACCCACGAGAACCCGGCCGGGTCGACGTCAAGCTCGTGCAGCGCCGGCACGTCGCGGTAGACGCGGTTGAGGTCGCCCACCAGCGCGAGCACGCCGGCGTTGAGCGGCTCGTCGAGCAGGTGCCAGTCGAGCGAGGAGTCGTGGTTCCACTCGCGGCCCTGCGCGAACTCGCCGCCCTGGAACAGCAGCTTCTTGCCGGGCAGGGTCCACATGTAGGCGTAGAGCAGGCGCAGGTTCGCGAACCGCTGCCACGTGTCGCCCGGCATCTTGTCGATGAGCGAGCCCTTGCCGTGCACGACCTCGTCGTGTGACAGCGGCAGCATGAAGTTCTCGGTGTAGGCGTAGATCTGGCGGAAGGTCAGCTCGCCCTGGTGGTGCGAGCGATGCATCGGGTCGCGCTCGAAGTAGGCGAGCGTGTCGTGCATCCAGCCCATGTCCCACTTCATGCCGAAGCCGATGCCACCCGTCTCGACCGGGCGCGACACACCGCCCCACGCCGTCGACTCCTCGGCGATCATCGCGATGTCGGGCTCGGCGCCGTACGCGTCGCTGTTGAGCTGGCGCAGGAAATCGATGGCGTCGAGGTTCTCGCGGCCGCCGTGCACGTTGGCGATCCACTCACCCTCGTTGCGCGAGTAGTCGAGGTAGAGCATCGAGGCGACGGCATCGACCCGCAGCCCGTCGATGTGGTACTCCTCGAGCCAGTAGAGCGCGCTCGAGAGCAGGAAGCTCCGCACCTCGTTGCGCGAGTAGTTGAAGATCCAGCTCTTCCAGTCGGGGTGGAACCCCTGCCGCGGATCGGCATGCTCGAACAGGTGCGTGCCGTCGAAGTAGCCGAGCCCGTGCTCGTCGACCGGGAAGTGCGAGGGCACCCAGTCGAGCAGCACGCCGTAGCCCGCGTTGTGCAGCGCGTCGATGAGGGCGCGCAGGTCGTCGGGGGAGCCGTAGCGCGTCGAGGGCGCGAAGTAGCCGGTCGTCTGGTAGCCCCACGACCCGTAGAACGGGTGCTCCATGATCGGCATGAACTGCACGTGCGTGAAGCCGGTGCGCCCGAGGTAGTCGATGAGCCGCGGCGCGAGCTCGCGGTAGGTCAGGAACCGGTCGCCGTCCTCCGGCACGCGCATCCAGCTGCCGACGTGCATCTCGTAGACGCTCATCGGCGCGTCGAGGCCGTTGCGGCCGCCGCGCTGCTGCATCCAGGTGGTGTCGCTCCACGTGTGGTCGCCGTCGCTCCAGACCACGCTGGCGGTTCTCGGGGGGAGCTCGGCGCGGCGTGCGAACGGGTCGGCCTTCTCGACCTGGTAGCCGCCCTCGCGCGAGACGAGGTGGTACTTGTAGTGCTCGCCCGCCTGCACACCGGGCACCCACCCCTCCCAGATGCCGGAGTGGCCGTGCTGCTCGAGCGGCGTCGAGCCGTGGTGCCAGCCGTTGAAGTCGCCGATCACGGAGACCGAGGCGGCGTTCGGGGCCCAGACCGCGAAGGTCGTGCCGACTTCGCCGTCGACCTCCCGCACGTGCGAGCCGAGCTTGCGGTGCAGCCGGTTGTGGCGCCCCTCGTTGAACAGGTGGAGGTCGTCGTCGGTGAGCGTCGAGACGTCGTACCTGACGCCTCCCTCGATGTGTGTGGTGACCATGTCAGTCGAACTTCCGTCGCGGATGTCGGTGAGGCGCTGGAGCTGGCGGCGCAGGGCGTCGTCGCCCGCGATCGCCTCGAGTGTGCGGGTGGTGCGGCGCACCCAGTTGGGTGCCTCGTGGGAGCCCGTACCCGGTACGTTCTGTGGGTCACGTTCGGCCCAGAAATCCTCGAGGTTCGCGATGATCGCCGTCGCATCGCCGCGCGCGAGCCACTGCAGGGCGGCGCCGTGCACGCGCTCGGCGGGCGGGTCGTCGGCCAGGGGCTGCGTCATCGAGCCGGTGGTCGCGAGGTCGCCGCTCGCGCGCAGCTGCTCCACGATCGGCAGGCGCACGGTCGCGGGCTGCTGGTCCCAGAACGCCGCGAAGGTCTGCGTGTCGTGGGTGTCGATCGTCGCGAGCGCCGTGGCCGGCGCGGGCTTGATCGGCGACTTGCCATCGGGGTCGAGCTCGAACTGCATGACGTAGGTGCGGTGGGCGTGGTGCTCCACCATGGCCTCGCGCACGGAGTCGGGCACGACGCCGAGGTCTTCACCCACGACCAGGCAGCCGGCCCGGTTCGATTCGAGGCAGACGATCGCCCACTGCTCCTCGGCCTCGTAGGAGACGTAGACCCCGTGCGAGGCGTCGAGCTCGGAGGGGATCCAGAAGAGCCGGTGCATGCCCATCACGTGGTCGATGCGCACGGCGTCGGCGTGGCGGAAGAGCTGCTGCATCGCCGTGATGACGTAGCGGTAGCCGTCCTCGCGCAGGCGCATGGGGTGCAGGGGCGGGAGCCCCCAGTTCTGCCCACCCTCGGCCATCGGGTCGGGCGGCGCGCCGATCGACATGCCGGTCGTGAACAGGTGGTCGAAGTGGCTGCGGTCGAAGCCGTCGGGGTGCACGCCGAGTGGCAGGTCGAGGTAGAGCCCCGACTTGGTCGCGGCGTCGAGCGCCCCGAGCTGCTCCTCCATCAGGAACTGCACGTAGCGGTGGTAGTGGGCCCCCGCCGCGAGCTCGGCCTCCGTCGCGTCGTCGACGGCCTCGAGCGCGGCACGGAACCGTGCGTACTCGTCGAGGTAGGCGCGCTCGCTGACGAACGCGGCGAACGCGTCGGCGCGCGCCCCGGTCGCGCTCGTGAACTGCTCGGCGGCGCGCTCGAGGATGCTGCGCTTGAGCGCATGCACCGAGCGGTGGTCGACCAGCGGGAGCTCGTTGAGGCGCTCGCGTTCGGCGAGCACCGCGTGGTCGCGCGCGAGGTCGCGTGCCTCGCCGGTCTGCGCCAGCTCGGGCACGGTCGCCAGGTCGAGGTAGTCCTCGTTCCAGAAGAGCCGGCTCACGGGCGCGTACGGGCTCGGCTCGAAGTGCTGCTCCGTGGCGAACGTCGCGAGCAGCGGCGTCGAGCCGAGCAGTCCGCCGCCTGTCTGGTCGAGCAGGTCGAGCAGGCCGCGTGCACTGCCGAGGTCGCCGATGCCCCAGTCGCCCTCGCGTCGCGCCGCGTAGAGCGGCACGAACAGCCCCCAGGTCGTGCCGTGCGTGCCGACGTGCGTGTGTCGTGGCGCGCAGATCACCCGCGTGCGCCCGGTCGCCGACCCGGAGGTGACCTCGATGTCGTGGTAGCCGAACGGCAGCCCGGCCGGCAGCTGCACCCCGCCGTCGTCGTCGACGAGCAGCGGCTGCGTGTCACCGGTCTCGAGCGTGAGCAGGAGCTCGGCGTCTGGGGCGAGCTTCGCCGTCAGTCGCAGCGGAGCCGACTCGCCGTCCCACACGACGTGCACGCAGTCGACCAGCTGTTCGCGCCGCCGCTTCTCCAGCTGGAAGAGCGCCTCGCCCGCCAGCTGCCCTTGCGCGCCGATGTCGAGCCCGAAGGCCGCGATCACCGCCCGCAGGGCTGAGGTCGACGCCCGCTTGCGGGTGCCGTCGAGCTCGTGGTACTCCATCTGCACGCCGAGGGCGCGCGCGAGGGTTCGAATCGCCTTGGTGGTCTCGGTGGCAGCCATCAGTCGCCCAGGATCTCCTGGATACCGCGGGCGGGGATCCACACCCAGTCGGGTCGGTTGTCGGCCTCGTACGCGAGTTCGTAGACGGCCTTCTCGATGAGCAGGCTCTCGAGCATCGTCGTCAGGTCGGCCTCGCTCGCGGGGAGGAAGCCCCCGTCGCTCGCGGTGTCGAGGTAGGCCTTGAGGAAGGTCGCCGAGACGCAGCGGTACCAGAACTGCACCCACTGGTCGACACGCCCGGCCTGCGGTGACTCCTCGCCCGGCTCGTGGTGCTCCTGCCCGACGGTGTAGGCCGCGTAGTTGAACGAGCGGAGCATGCCCGCGACGTCCTTGAGCGGCGACCGGCGGATGCGTCGCTCGCCGATCGGTCGACCGGGCTCACCCTCGAAGTCGATGATGCGCACGTCGCGCCCCGTCCACAGCACCTGGCCGAGGTGGTAGTCGCCGTGGCAGCGGATGCGCAGGTCGCCGAGCCCGACGCTCAGCAGCGCCTGGAACCGGTCGAGGATGCGTGCTTCCAGCGGCAGGATGTCGGCGAGCTCCGGCTGCTCCTTCTGGAGACGCTTGAGCGTCGCGAAGGCCCGCTTGGTCGACGCACGCATCGACTGGTAGAGCGACCGGCGATACATCGGCACGACGGCCTCGGGCGCGAGCGCGGTGTCTTCATCGGGCGCCGACGCGAGTGCGATGTGCATCTCGGCCGTGCGCACACCGAGCGTGCGTGCCACTTCGAGGTAGCTGCCGATCGTCTCGTGCGCGAGGTCGGGCAGTTCGCGATGGGCGCGCTGCATGAGGAGCTGTGACGGCATCACCGGTGGGTCTTCGCGCGCGAGCGCATCCTCGATGTAGCGCCTGAGCGCGTCGAGCGTGAAGTTCCAGGCATCGCCCTCGTTGGGGATGAACTCCTGCAGGATGGCGAGCGTGCGCGGCGGGTCGGTGTCGCGCTCGGTATCGAGCCGGTAGTCGAGAGTCGCGGCGACGGCCGGCGAGTGCGGGAACTTCGCCGATTCCGACAGGAAGCGACCGAGCTCGACGTCGGGGTTCACGCCGTCCTCGAGCAGGCGGAAGACCTTGAGCAGGAACCGGTCACCGTAGACCACGGTCGAGTTGGTCTGCTCGATGCTGAGCGCGCGCGGATCCTGCGACGTGCCCGCCCGGGCGATGCGCCTGAGGGTGGGTGTCGTCGAGCCGGCCAACACGCTCTTGCGGCCGACGCCACGGCGCTTGGCCGTGAGGTGGTGGAGCAGTGACTCGTTGAAGCCCTCGTGCTGCAGGCCGTCGTAGATCGCGAGCTCGCGGCCGTCGCCGTCGGTGACGAGCGCGATCGTCGAGGGCGGCAGCGGCGTGGTGTGGTGGGGTCGCGAGTCGACCTCCTCCGCCACGAGCGGCAGCACGTAGGTCTCGGTGTCGATGTCGGCGAACTCGACGTCGACCAGGGTCATGTACCCCACCGGGTTGGCGGTCGTGCCGCCGACCGGCACCACGTCGCGCAGCGTCACGCTGCGGATGCGGTGCGACTTCGAGCGGAACCAGCGCCGCTCGGGCAGGTAGCCCTTGAGCAGCGTCGTCAGTCGGCGCGACGCGCTCCCCGTCAGCAGCTCGCTCCAGTGCCCGCCGACCGTGAGCTTCGGCAGCTCGGTCAGTCGCGCGTCGTGCGCGTCGTCGGCCGAGGCCGGCTCGAGCACGAACCAGAAGAAGTCGTGCGGCCCGACGGTGAGCAGGTAGGGCAGCTCGCCGATCACGGGGAACTCGGCGTGGCCGTCCATCGTGACCGGTCGCGAGCCCGCGTATTCGCGCAGGTCGAGCTCGACGTACTGCGTGTGGCGCGAGAGGTTCGCCACGCAGAGGATGCGTTCGTTCGCGTCGGCGCGCAGGTACGTGAGCACCTTGCGGTTCTCGCTCGGCACCCACTCGAGGCTGCCGTGGCGCAGGGCGCCGTGGCGCTGGCGGCGCGCGAGGATGCGCTTCATCCACCACAGCAGCGACTCGGAGTTCGACTGCTGCGCCTCGACGTTCACCGAGGAGGAGTGGTACTCGGGGTCGATGACCACCGGCAGGTAGAGCTTCTGCGGGTTGGCGTCGGAGAAGCCGGCGTTGCGGTCGGCGCTCCACTGCATCGGCGTGCGCACGCCGTCGCGATCGCCGAGGTAGATGTTGTCGCCCATGCCGATCTCGTCGCCGTAGTAGATGACCGGCGTGCCCGGCAGCGAGAAGAGCAGGCCGTTCATCAGCTCGATGAGTCGACGGTTGTTGCCGAGCAGCGGCGCGAGCCGGCGACGGATGCCGAGGTTGATGCGCGCGCGCTTGTCCTCGGCGTAGATGCGCCACATGTAGTCGCGCTCCTCGTCGGTGACCATCTCGAGCGTGAGCTCGTCGTGGTTGCGGAGGAAGGTCGCCCACTGGGCGTTCGCGGGGATGGGCGGCGTGTCCTGGAGGATGTCGATGATCGGGAAACGATCTTCCATGCGCGTCGCCATGAACATGCGCGGCATGAGCGGGAAGTGGAACGCCATGTGGCACTCGTCGCCGTCGCCGAGGTAGTCGACCACCTCGTCGGGCCACATGTTAGCCTCGGCGAGCAGCATCTTGTCGTCGTGGTTCGCGTCGACGTGGGCGCGCAGCGCCTTCAGCGCGGCGTGCGTCTCGGGCAGGTTCTCGCCGTTGGTGCCCTCGCGTTCGAAGAGGTAGGGCACCGCGTCGAGGCGCAGGCCGTCGACCCCGAGGTCGAGCCAGAAGTCGACGATCGAGTAGAGCTCCTTCACGACCTCCGGGTTGTCCCAGTTGAGGTCGGGCTGGTGGTGGTAGAAGCGGTGCCAGTAGTACTGCCCGGCGACTTCGTCCCACGACCAGTTGGAACTCTCGAAGTCCTTGAAGATGATGCGTACGTCGGAGTACTTCGTGTTGTCGTCGCTCCACACGTAGAAGTCGCGGTGCGGGTGCCCGATGGGCGCGCGCCGCGCACGCTGGAACCAGGCGTGCTGGTCTGACGTGTGGTTGAGCACGAGCTCGGTGATCACGCGCAGGCCGCGCGCCTTCGCCTCCTTCATGAAGGTCTTGAACGCGCGCATGTCGCCGTAGAGCGGGTTGACCGTGCGGTAGTCGGCCGTGTCGTAGCCGTCGTCGCGCAGCGGCGAGGGGTAGAACGGCAGGATCCAGATCGCCGTGACCCCGAGGTCCTGCAGGTAGTCGAGCTTGGAGATGAGGCCGCGGAAGTCACCCGTGCCGTCGCCGTCGGAGTCGCGGAACGCCTTGATGTGCACCTGGTAGATGACGGCGTCCTGGTACCAGCGAATGTTCGTGTCGGTCTCGGTCAATGCGTGCGCCTCAAGCGAAGTACGGGTGGTCGTGCTCATCACGGCGGATGCCGTGGCGAACGTGGAAGATGTGGGCGGGTCGGCCGCCGGCCGGGTCGAGTTCGACGTAGTTGGCGCTGCCCTGCCACTGGTAGGTCGCGTCGCCGAGCAGGTCATGCACCGCGAAGCGCGCGTCGTGGTCGAGACCGAGCGCCTCGAGGTCGAGGTGCACGGTGCCGATCTGCTTCGCCTGGCCGTCGAGGTTCACGATGACGAGCACCGTGTCGTCGCCGACGCCGTCGAGCGTACCGGGTGTGCGCTTGCTGTACGCGATGATGCGCTCGTTGTCGACGTGGTGGAACCTGAGGTTCGTGTTCTCCTGCAGCGCCGGGTGCGCGCGTCGCGCGGCGTTCACCCGCCGGATCGCGTCGGTCACCGCGGCCGCGGCCGAGTTCACCGGGCGCGGGTCGCGCCACCGCACCTCGTACTTCTCCGAGTCGAGGTACTCCTCGCTGCCCGGCTTCGCCGGCGCCGACTCGAGCAGCTCGAACGCCGGCCCGTAGATGCCGTAGCTCGCCGCGAGCGTCGCTGCCAGCACGAGCCGCTGCACGTAGGTGCCGCGGCTCCCGCCCTGCAGCTGCTCGGTGAGGATGTCAGGCGTGTTCGGCCAGAAGTTCGGGCGGAAGTAGTTGGCCGCCTCACCCTGCGTGAGTTCGGTCAGGTACTCCTCGAGCTCCCACTTCTCCTGGCGCCACGTGAAGTAGGTGTAGCTCTGCGTGAAGCCGAGCTTCGCGAGCCGCGCCATCACCTTCGGTCGCGTGAACGCCTCGGCCAGGAAGATCACGTCGGGGTGCTCGGCCGTCACTGCGCCGATCATCCACTCCCAGAACCCGAACGCCTTCGTGTGCGGGTTGTCGACCCGGAAGATGCGCACGCCGCGCGCGATCCAGAAGTCGACGACGCCCTTGAGGCCGACCCACAGCTCCTGCCAGTCGTCGGTCTCGAAGTCGATCGGGTAGATGTCCTGGTACTTCTTGGGCGGGTTCTCCGCATACTGGATCGACCCGTCGGGTCGGTGCCGGAACCAGCTCGGGTGCTCGCTCACCCATGGGTGGTCGGGCGCGCACTGGTAGGCGAGGTCGAGGGCGATCTCGAGGCCGGTGTCGGTCGCCGCGCGCACGAGCGCATCGAAGTCGTCGAGCGTGCCGAGCTCGGGATGCACGCTCGTGTGGCCGCCCTCCACCGAACCGATCGCCCACGGGCTGCCCGGGTCGCCCGGCCCTGCGGACTCGGCGTTGTTGGGCCCCTTGCGGTGGTGCGCGCCGATCGGGTGGATCGGCGGCAGGTACAGCACGTCGAAGCCCATCTCGGCGATCTGGGGGAGCTCTGCGCGCAGCGTGTCGAAGGTGCCGTGCACGCCGGCCTCGGCCGCCGTCGACCGCGGGAACCGCTCGTACCAGGCGCCGAACCGCGCGCGTTCGCGATCGGCGACGACCTCGATCGGCCGCGGCCAGCTCGTCTCGAAGGCGCGGTCGGGGTGCGCGAGCATGAGCGCGTCGAGCTCGGGGTCGAGCGCCGCGGCGACGGCCTCCTCCCCGCCGAAGTCGAGCAGGGCGGCCCGGGTCGCGAGCAGCTCCCCGTCGTTCGACGTCGCGGCGCCCGAGCCCCCGGCGTCGGCGATGCGTTCGATCGCGTCGCGCACGAGCTGCGCGCCGATGTGCAGGTCGACCGTCACGTCCTGGGCGGCGGCGACGCGCTTCTCGAGGTCGCGGCGCCAGGTGGCCCAGCGGTCGATCCACGCGGCGAAGGTGAAGCGGTGGCGTCCGGCCTGGGTCAGCGGCACGTCACCGGCCCAGCGGTCGTTGCCGAGCGGGGTCAGGGGCGCCTCGTGCCAGCGGCGCTCGCCCACGCGCTGGTAGCGCACGAGCCCGGCGACGACGTCGTGGCCGTCGGCGAAGGCGTCGATCTCGGCGTGCAGCACGTCACCGACGATGCGCTTCACCGGGAACCGGCCACCGTCGACGTCGGGTGTCGGGTGCTCGAGCACGACGCGCTGGCGGCCGTTCTCCGGGAGCTTCGTGTTGTCGGCGGGCGCGGCCATCGCGGCGGCTGCAGCGGCGGCCTTCGCGCGGCTGCGCGGCGTGCGGGCGGGCTTGTCGGCGGCGGTCCGTGCCATGTTGGGCGGTGCTCCTCGAGGGTCTCGGTCGGGTCGGAGGGAGATGGTCCTCAGGTATCCACCTCAGGGCAAGTACCAAACCGAAGTCGCGAAGAGCATTCGCTAGCTTTGCGTGCGAGCAGCCGGCCGTGCGCCAAGACGCCCGCGCGTGGGTATGCTCAGGCGTGATGTCAGACCCGTCGGAAAGTGCTCGCCTCGCCGTCGACCTGCGCCAGTCGCTGGTGCGCGTCGTGCGTCGCCTGCGTGCCACGAAGGGCTTCCCGCTCCCGCAGGCCGCGGTGCTCCACCGCCTCGACCGGGTCGGCACGACGAGCATCGGCGAGCTTGCCGCGCACGAGGGCGTGCGCCCGCAGTCGATGGCGCAGACGATCGGTGAACTCGAGGCGCTCGGCCTCGTGCAGCGTGCTCCCGACCCGACCGATGGTCGCCGCGTGCTGCTGAGCCTCACGGCGGCGGGCGCGGCGGCGCTGGTGGAGGAGCGGCGCCAACGCGACGACTGGCTCGCGAGCGCGATCGCCGAGCAGCTCGACCCCGCCGAGCGCGCGGCGCTGGCTATCGCCATTCCTGCGCTCAGTCGCATCGCCGACACGTGAGCCGCGTTCCGTTGTAGGGATCGCGAGCTATGCGAACGACAACGGATCGAGTACGGTACTGATATGTGGCCCGCTTCTGAACGATACGCACTCCAGATGGCACCGGGTGGACTAGCCCTGGTGCAGGACTTCCTCAACACGGCCCCGCCCGGGCGCGGTCGCGGCGACGACCTGCTCGCGACGGAGACGTCGGCGCAGGCCTGGATCGACGACGCCCTCGTCGACCGACCGCGCAGCGAGGTGCCGCGCATCACATCGCGCGACCTGCTCGAGCTGCGCAGGCTCCGCGAGGCGCTGCGTCGGCTCGTGACCGCGGCGGGCAGCAGTGCAGCCCCCGCCTCGAAGTGGGACATCGCCGTGAGCGCGACCCTCGACCAGGCCGGACACGTGCAGCTGCTGCCGCTCGGCACGAACTGGAAGTACGTGGGATCGCTGCTGCTCATCGAGACGCGCGCCGCCCAGGAGGCCGACCTCTGGGAGCGGCTCAAGACGTGCCGCAACGACGCGTGCACGTGCGCGTTCTTCGACAACTCGGCCGGCAACGACCAGCGCTTCCATGACACCGAGGCGTGTGGCGAAGCGCAGGGCGACGCGCCCGCGCTCAGCTCCACCACGGCCTGACCCGGGTCGATCGCCCAGCCGCAACGTCGGTCAGTCGACCTGCGGCTGTTCGGGCACGAGGTCTGCGAGTGGCGGGGTGCCCCACCGTTCGTCGAGCTCGTTCCACTGCTGCATGCCGGTGCCGAAGGTGGGGATGCCGCCGCGCTGCTTGAGGATCGCGGCCATGTGCAGGAGGTTCCACGTCATGAGGTTGACGTTGCGGAGGGTGAAGCCGTTGTCGTAGCCGACCTTGCCGCCCTCTCCGTCATCGTCGCCGAAGCTCTTACCGGGGCCGATCTCGCCGATCCAGCCGCTGTCGGGGTTCGGCGGCACGGTGTAGCCGAGGTGCGACATCGAGAACGCGAGGTTCATCGAGGCGTGCTTCACGCCGTCCTCGTTGCCGGTGACGATCCAGCCGGCGACCTTGCCGTACGGGAAGAACTGGCCGCGGTCGTTGTACGCGCCGCTCGACGAGTAGAGCCGTTCGACCACGCGCGTGCAGACGCTCGTCTTCTCGCCGAGCCAGAGTGGCGTGCCGAGCACGAGGATGTCGGCCGCCTGCACCTGCTCGAAGATCGCGGGCCACGCGTCTTCGCCCCAGCCCTCCTCGGTCATGTCGGGTGACATGCCGGTTGCGATGCGGTGGTCGATCGCGCGGATCTCGTCGACGTGCACGCCGTGGGAGCGCATGAGGTTGGCGACGGCGCCCTGCAGCAGCGCCGTGTGGCTCGGCTTCGGGCTGCGCGTGAGGGTGCAGTTGATGAAGAGCGCGCGCAGGTTCGAGTAGTCGAGCTCGGTCGGCGGGGCGTCGGGCGTGGGGGGCGGCGGGGTGTCAGGCATGGTCGGCGTCTGCCCTGCCGCGGCGGCCGACAATCGCACGGCTCCTCGGTTGCATGCGCCCAAGCCCGGGTAGGCGGCACCGAACCCCACTCGTACACGCACGGAGGCACGCACGCATGGCAGCAGCACTCGACGGCACGGTCGCCCTCATCACGGGCGCGAGTTCCGGCATCGGTGAGGAGACGGCCCGCGTGCTCGCCGCGCAGGGCGCGACGGTCGCCCTGCTCGCGCGGCGCAAGGATCGCCTCGACGCACTCGTCACCGAGATCGAGGCAGCGGGTGGATCAGCGCTCGCCGCCGAGGTCGACGTCACCGACCAGGCTGCGGCGATCGCCGCCGTGGAGCGCGTCGCCTCCGAGCTCGGCCGCATCGACACCGTCGTCAACAACGCCGGAGTCATGCTCCTCGGACCCATCGAGGATGCGCCCATCGACGAGTGGAACTCGATGGTGGACCTCAACCTCAAGGGCCTGCTCTACGTCGCCCACGCTTCGCTGCCGCACCTGCTCCGCGCCGCCGAGGATTCCCCGCGGCGGGTCGCCGACCTCGTCAACATCTCCTCGGTCGCGGGCCGCATCGCCCGCGCCGGCTCCGGCGTGTACAACCTGACCAAGCACGGCGTCGGGGCCTTCTCCGAGGCACTGCGCCAGGAGGTCACGAAGCGTCACGTGCGCGTGTCACTCGTCGAGCCGGGCGCCGTCGAGACCGAGCTCGTCTCCCACAACCGCCCCGAGGTGCAGGAGATGCTCGGCCAGCGCTTCGGCGAGATGGAGCGCCTCCAGTCGCCCGACATCGCCAGCGCGATCGAGTACATCGTCACGCGCGAACGGCACATCGCGATCAACGAGCTGCTCATCCGACCGACCGAACAGGAGGGCTGAATGGTCGCCGCACGCATCGCCCGAGCGGCTGGCACCGCCCGACGCGCCGTGCGCTGGGGCGTGGGCACGCCGGTCGAGCTCTGGCGCTACGCGACCCGCGGCGTCGAGGTGCACCGCACCGAGATCGAGGATCCCGACGAGACCTTCGAAGTGTCACGCCTGCCGCGTCGCCTCGCCGTCGGGGTGCAGACGATGGCCTCGGGCGTGGGCCCGGCCTTCCACCGCCGCTACTCGGTGCGCGTCATCGGTGCCCGCACGACGCCCGCCGCGCTGCTCGGCAGCCTCGAGCGCAACTTCAACGCGGTGATGCCGGGCGGCATGTCGGAGGTCGACGACACCGAGCTGCGCCATGCGGTCGGCGACGAGCTGCGCATCCACCTGGCCGGCCCCTGGGACGCCCCCGTGCGCGTGATCGACACCGACGCCAACCGCATGCGCTTCGCGACGCTCGACGGCCACATGGAGGCGGGCGAGATCGAGTTCCGCATCGAGGAGGAGGGCGACCCGGGTGAGCTCGAGCTCGTCATCGAGTCGTGGGCCCGCAGCTCCGGCCCGGCCTTCGCGGCCCTCTACCACCCCCTCGGCCTCGCCAAGGAAGTGCAGCTCCACATGTGGGCCACCGTGCTCGAGCGCCTCGCGCACCGCTCCGGCGGCGAGATCGTCGACGGCATCCGCGTGGTCACCCGACGGCGTGAGCCCACGCGTGCCTGACCCGTCGGGCAGCGGGGGGAGCGGTGCGCGCAGCGCCTCTTCGAGCCGATCACTGCGCCGGCTCGACCGCCTGCACGACGTTCCGCTCAACTACGAGCCGCCGGCGACTGACACCTACGACGCCGGTGCCGGGTGGGTCATCGACTCCTACACGCAGCCGCTCCCCGGTGAGGCGCCCGGCGCGCCCGAGGCCGGGGGCGTCTGGGAGGTCGCGCAGGCCGCACTGCGCGACTACGAGTTCGCTGACCCCCGGCTCATCCGCGCGGTCTACTACCCCGAACGCGACCTTGCGGGCCGCACGATGCTGCTCGTGGGTCGGTTCGGCCCGCTGCGCTTCCACATGGGCGCGCGGGTCTACGCGGTGGTGGACGAGACGCGCCTGGTCGAAGGCCGGGAGGTGCGCGTGTGGGGGTGGGGCTACCAGACCCTGCGCGGCCACCTCGAGACCGGGCGCATGCGCTTCCAGGTCTGGAAGTGGCTCGACGACGGTGCCGTGGAGTTCCACCTCGAAGCGGCGTCGCGGGCCGCGCGCATCGCCAATCCGATCGTCCGCGCCGGCTTCCGGGTCTTCGGTCGGCGGCTCCAGCTCCGCTTCGCGCGTCGCGCATGCGAACGCATGGATGCGATCGTGCGTGCCAGGTTGGCGGGCCGTGTCGTGCGCGAGTCCACGGGTGATTCGGTCGACGTCGCGCCGATCACGCCCGGCTGAGTACACGGCTGCGCGGCCGCACGTCATCTCGCATGCTTTGCTAGTGAAACCTGCAATACGACGGGGATCATGCGTCTCGTCGCCGATTCGGCAACAGACTGCACAGGTCGCCACAAATGTACATCCGTTCTCGTTTTTCGTAGTGGGTGCCGGGGATCCGTTCTCCACACCACGTACACAACGAAGGAGGAGACATGACGTCGACCATCGGCGCAGCCCCCACAAGCGACACGGCATCGAAGGCAACACCGAGTTCGGTCGCCGAGATCAAGGACGCCGCGCTCGAGAAGACCACCGAGGTTCGCGAGAAGCTCGGAGCGAAGGTATCCGAACGGGCCTTCGAGCAGGCAGACGAGCGATCGACCGCAATCGGCGAACATGCTTCGACGATCGCCGAGGCGCTCACCTCCACCAGCTCCTCACTGCGAGGCCAGGGCGAGGACATGCCGGCGAAGGCACTCGACGCAGTCACCGAGCGTGTCGAGCAGGTGGGTAGCTACCTGACGAACACCGACGGTGAGAAGATCCTCCACGACATCGAGGCAGCCGCGCGCAAGCGCCCATGGGTCACGGCGGCCGCCCTGTTCGGCATCGGGTTCGCCGCATCGCGCGTGCTCGGAGCGTCGAGCAAGGACCGCTACGGCGCATCCGCATCCTCGAGCAACGCGCTCCCCGAGCAGGCATGGGTTCCGGCGCCGCAGGCCGTTGGTACCGGCGCCACACGCCCGGCGCTCGACAGCGGTGGTGCGACACTCATGGGAGGAGCGAGCAATGCCGTCTATTGATTCCGTCAGGGAGCACGTACGCTCGGCGGCGGGTGAGATGGTGAACCCACTGCGCGGGGAGTCCTTCGGGGAGCTCATGAAGCAGCTCGCCGGCGAGACCTCGACGCTCGTGCGGCAGGAAGTCGCACTCGCCAAGGCCGAGACCGTCGACAAGGCGAAGAAGGCGGCTCCGGGCATCGGCATGTTGGGAGGCGCGGCATTCGTCGGGCTCCTGGCCGCCGGCACCCTGACCGCCACGCTGATCGCGCTCATCGATGAAGCGACGCCCGTCTGGGTGGCCGCGCTCATCGTGACCGTGGTCTACGCCGCGATCGCAGCCGTGCTGGTGAAGGTGGGGCGCGATCGCATCAAGGAGGCACTCCCGCCGGTGCCCGAACAGACCGTCGAAACACTGAAGGAGGATGTCGCATGGGCCAAGACGCAGATGCAATCCGCAAGGAAATAGAGCGCACGCGGGACGAGATGGCCGTGACCGTCGACGCCCTCGCCTACAAGTCAGACGTCAAGGAGCGAACGAAGGACAAGGTGCGAGACATGACTGCCAAGCCGAAGGACGCCATCATGCGCGTACGCGACAACGTGATGGGCACGATCCAGGAACACACCCCCGACCGAGCCACGATGCATGACGTGTCAGACGCCGTACATCAGGCGCCTTCGCAGGTCGCCGGCCAGGTCGCCACGAACGCCCGCCGGGTCGGTGGCGTGATTCGTGAGAATCCGCTCGGGGTCGCGTTGGGCGGTCTCGCCCTCGGCTTCGTCGCCGGTCTCGTGCTGCCGAGCACCAAGCTCGAGAACGAGCGCATCGGTCCGATGGCCGACCAGCTCAAGGATGCGGCCCTCGAATCGGGCCAGGAGTTGCTCGAGCATGGCAAGGAGGTCGCCCAGGTGGCGGCCGGAGCGGCACAGACCGCGGCGCAGGACGCCGTGACGGAGGTGCGCGACGCCGTCAGCGAGTCTGGCTCCGAGCACATGGCTGACATGGCCGAATCCGCACAGGAGAAGGCGACCGACGTACGGGAGGCCGTGGGAAGCGGCTCCGGCACGAACGGTTCGTACTCAGGGAGTGGCGGCTCGTTCTGAGCCCCGCATCCCAATCGATCCTCCGGGGGTCGCGTCCATCAGGGCGCGGCCCCCGAATCGTTCAGGCGACGTGGTCGGCGACGAACTCCAGCGCGCAGCCGTTCGTCGCGGTGCGCGTCGCGGGGGTGGCCTCGTGCGCATAGGCGACCCAGAGCTGACCATGCACGACGGGCGCGTCGTACTTCGCATACTCCTCGCGCTGGAACCGGGTCGAATGCCGCATGCCGTCGCCCTCGTTCCGGTTGGCGTAGAACGCGCGGTCGGCAGTCGCCGCCGCAGCAGCGCGAGCCGCCGAGTCGTAGACGGTCAGCTTGACCACCTCGCCGCCCACCTCCGACCGCTTGGCCGGATGCACCACCTGCAGGTCGTCGTGGGTCGCCGCTACCTTCTGTCGCTGCACGATGTCGCTCGCCGGCAGCGCGGCCTCGAGGCAGCGGGCCAGGTCGACCGAACCGGCGAATGCTGCGCGCTGCACGGCCTGGGGTCCGGGCGCGAGCTCGTCACCCGAGCCCGCGACCACGACGAAGACGCCGGCCGCGACGGCCAGGGCGATGATCGGAAGGGTGCGCAGCGAAGCATGCATGGTCGGCATCTGCCCAGTGCGGCGCGTCTCGACACGGCGCCGCGCGTGGCGTTCTGGGATGCTCGCCGTCGACCCAGGAGCGACCATGACCGCAACGCCCGACGACAGCCCGGCCCGCCTCGTGTTCGAGCGCCGCAGTGCGATGCCCGTCAGCGCCCATGAGCTGCTCGCCTGGCACCTGCGGCCGGGTGCCTTCGAGCGGCTCGTCCCGCCGGGTGACGGCACGCGCGTCGTGCAGCGCAGCGGCGCCATCGAGACCGACACCATGCGTGTCGAGCTCTCGGTGCCGGTGCTCGGGCCCATCCGCCAGCGCTGGCTGGTGCGCCACGAGGGCTACGTTCCCGACGCCCGATTCGTCGACGTGATGGAGCGCGGGCCGTTCCCCGCGTGGCGGCACGAACACCGGGTCATCGCGGTCGACGACTCCCGCAGCGAGCTGCGCGACCACATTGCCTACGACCTGCCGCTCGGCGCGCTCGGCCGCACCGCAGGCCGACCGATCGTCGAACGCAAGCTCGCGCCGATGTTCGCGCACCGACACGCCGTCACCCGCGACGACCTCACGGCCCACGCCGCTGCAGCGCTCGACCCGCTGCTCATCGAACTCGTCGATCCGCGGCCCGCGCGCGCCACGACCCAGCTCGCAGCGTTCCTGCTCACCGGCGGTCACGAGCTCATCGGAGACGTCGACATCGTCGGCCACGTGGCGGGAGAGCGGTCGGCGGCCGAGGTGCGCATCACCTGCACTGCCGCGGGCTTCGACATCGAGCATGCCGGCGGTGCATCGGTCCACGTCGACCGCTCGCGCGACGCCGTTGCCGATCCTCGTCGTGTGTTGGCCGCACTGGTTGCCGGGCGCCGGTAACGCACTCGCACTTTCGTCCGGGGAGGGAGTTCGCTAGACTTGCCAGCGCGCCGCCCGATCCGCCTCAAATTGGATCGAGCAGCGCACCCGCCCTCGTAGCTCAGTGGTAGAGCACTTCCATGGTAAGGAAGGGGTCATCGGTTCAATCCCGATCGAGGGCTTATGAAAACCCGCTGGAAACAGCGGGTTTTTTCGTGTCTCGGCGCGTCTCGTCTTGAGCGGAACTCGCCCAATGGGTCCAAAATGGGTCCACTGCAAATCGCGTCGAGGGCCACGAGATTGGCCGCGAAGACCAGCGCGCTCGCGCGCTCCCGCATGTCGCAACCGATTTTGCCGACGGTCTTCGCTCCGCCTGTGTGGCTGCTCCGCGACGACCTCAACGCGCTGCCGTGTCAACCTGCCTTGCGTCCATCGACACTCAAGCCCCCGGCTCGGCGAACAGCCACGCAACGACGTCAGCCGCCCAAGTCCCTTCCGTCCTTACTCTCACTCCCAACCATCTCTTCAACTCAATCCAATCCAATCCAGCCACACCACCTCAATCTCACCAACACCCCACCCAAAACTGCCCGCTTCACCCTCCTGACCCCTTTTCATCGTAGAGGGAGAGGGGTCAGGAGGGTGAAGCGGGCAGTAACCACGCGACAGCGTGGATTGTGAGATCGAGGGCGGCGCGTTGGACGCGCCACCCAACGCGCCAGGGGAGGCGCCACTGGGCCAGTCGGTGGCCGCGGTGCACTACGTCGCGCATCGCAGCGGCCGATCATTCGGCGTTCGACGGTCGCGTGTGATTCGATCGTCGTGCCGATACAGGAGCGTGCTTGCCCGCATCTGCCTCTTGTCCATGTGCGTCTTCGCGCTCCTTGTCCCCGTCAGCGCCGCCAATGCAGCCCTGTCGGGCTCGCTGGATTTGACGTATGGCCCGCAGCCCAAGGGCTGCGTCGGGCCGATGCTTGTGCGCGTCGATGACAAGTGGGAGGGGGTCGACATGTCGGGTGACGCCTTCGTTTGGATCACATCGTCGCGGGCGGCGAAGGTCAAGTCCCTGCGCGCGATGATGGACGACGGGCGCGAGGTGCTCGTTCCCTTAGCCAGCGTGTCCGCGAACTGAGAGCCCGTCAGAGAGGCTCCAGCATCCGCTGCCAAATCTGAGAACCGATCCGCTTCGCGTAGCAATCCGGGTGCTAGGGGAGCCGTCAGCCCGCCAGAGTAGTCGAATCGCAACCGTCATTCTCAGGTCACTCGCGTTGGGATAGCAGGAGCGTCAGTCCGACAGCGGCAGCCGACGCACACAGAAGGCCCACCGTGAACACGGTGCCGTCGTGACCGTACTGACCGACCGTGATGAGGCCCATCGCGCCGTTCACGAACGCGAGCGAAAAGAGCGCGACAACGAACGCCTGCCACAGGCCAAGTCGCCTGTCAGTCGCCCTATTCACCCGCCGACGCAACAGCCACGCGAATACGATTGCGGCGGGCACCAGAGAACTGGCCGTGTAGCTCGCCCAACGCCCCACCGTAGGATCCGGTCCACTCACGAATCCGAAGTGGAGCACACCGACGAGGAACCAGAATGGCACAAGCAGCGGCGCAACGAGCAGCGCGACAAGCAGAACTACGGCGGCTACGGCTCTCGATTCGGCCTTCACGATGTCTGTCGTCTTCCGTCTCGGTGGCATGGCCTGCGCGGGGCTCTGATCCATGTCTGATTCACCGTACACGCTCGACCCTGTATCTGAAACCCTCAGCCGCCCTGGCTTCGCGCTCCAGCGTTCCCGCCTCAGATGTGCGGAAGCGGAGGCTCGATGCGCAGTAGGGGCGCATACAAGCGTGTGCCATTGGCGGCGGATCGGGCCGGCTTGCTGAAGCGTCGTATGGGGAGGAAGCCATCGCCACCGGGGTAGATATCGCGAAACAGCCCGCAGTCAATCCACGAGCGCGAGCCGCCGCCAGGCGGTCAAGGTGTCGTGATTTTCTCCGTTGTCGGGCGCATCGATGCGCGCGAGTGGGCGGCGACGCCGCTCGTGGATCGCTTGGCGAGCAGTCCTGACGCGTTCCACGGCTGGCAGTCCATGTTCGTCGATGTACTCAGCGAACACGTGGGCATACGTGTTGAGGCACATCGTCGGCGAGTGGCCGGCTTGGGCAGCCGCGTAGATCGGGCTGCGACCTTCTTCGATCAGGAGTGACACGAACGTATGCCGCAAGTCGTACGGGCGCGCGGCGTTCAGACCTGCTTCGCGAGCCGCCGGCTGGAACACTCGGTTCCGCCAGTTCGCCCAGTCCTCGGATCGGAGCAGCCCGCCCGAGGGGTTCCCAAAGATTGGTGCCTCTGGACTTGGGTAGCCCTTGTGCGCCATGAGTCGCTCGAGATCGTCTCGGAGCGGCTGCATGATGGCGACGGTGCGCTCGATTCCAGTCTTGGTGTCCTTGATCGTGCCGTTCGAGTTCGACTTCGTGACGCGGATGTTGCGGGCGCCGATGTCGCTCCACATGAGCGCGAGCGCTTCGCCTGGTCGGAGCCCGGAGTAGGCGAGCACGCTGATCAGCGTGGCGTCACGGACCCGGCCCTGTTCGAGCAGCCACTGGCGCATCAGCTCGACCCGTTCGGGAGCGATCACTGTCGCCGACTTGGTCCGGGGCTGCTTCGGCTTGCGGCAGGCGCGTGCAGGGTTTGTCGGAATGCGATTCCATTCCACGGCGCGCTGGAGCATCGACTGCAGCAGGTGCATCGCCTTGAGTACCGTGGGCGTTGGCTTCTCGGCGGCGAGCGCTGCCTGCCATCGCTGGATGACGAATGGATCGCTGCACAGCTCCCCGAGCGTGAAGTCGCCCAATGGTTCGTCGAGGTATAGGCGCCAGACGCTGCGCGCCTGCTTCTGGGTCGACGCTGCATGATGCGGCTTGGAGTACGCCTCGAACCACTCGGCCGCGTACTCGCGCAGCGACTGTTCACGGGTATCCATCAGCGCCAGTTCGCCCAGGCGCTTGCGGCGCCGCACCTCGAGCAGCCAATCTTCTGCATCGCGCTTGCGGTCGAAAGTCTTGCGGCGCTTCTTACCGGCCGGCGTGAACCACCGCACGGTCCATGCCGTCGTTCCGTCGTCGCGGCTGCGTTTCATGACTGACATTGGGGGATGCCTTCCAGCAATCACGCGTGGGGCGCGCGAGGTCACATTCGGTTATGCGGCACGACCAGCCGGTGCGACAAGCACCACCCGGCCATCGGTCGGAAACAGCACGACTGACATCGTTCCAATGGGTCCAAAATGGGTCCATGAGGGTCAGAAACGCCCCGAAACGCGCCGAACACCGACACGCTCAGAATAGGCCGATACGCAGGAAGAATCCATGTCTGACGAGCCATCGCGAACAGGCCCAAAACCCCGTTGGCTCGGATGGTAAGGAAGGGGTCATCGGTTCAATCCCGATCGAGGGCTTACGAAAACCCGCTGGAAACGGCGGGTTTTTTCGTGTCCTCGGCGTGTCGCGTTATCGACGCTGGTCACGATTTTGGGAACAGGCCTTCGTCTGCGGGTGCGTTGGGGAACACCGGGCCTCGTTCGATGATCGGCTCGGTCCACCCGCTGAGCCGGCGCATCTCGTCACCCTGCACCTGCATCGCCTCGAACCACTCGTTCGCGAGATCAGCGTCGTGGATGACACCGTTCGCATCCCGTGCCGCTTCGAGCCGCGCCACGAGGTCAGGATCCAATGGAGGGATGATCGATCCGTCCTCGTTCACGATGGTGCCGTCCGGCAGGCGTTCGCGCTCATCCTTCATGCACGGGTCATCGGCACCCCGGCCTGATGTCGAGAGGACGGAGGATTCCACTTCACCGGCGATGGACAGGGCATCCACCATGACGACTGACCTGCTCATGGCTGGCCTCGTGGCGGCAGTGACCCCCGCGCCGCTCGTGCTCGTGCTCGTGCTGGTCGGCCGCGGCGGGCGGCTGCGCCAGGCCGCTGCCGCTGCGGTGACGGTGCTCGTCACGCTGGGTGTGTCGGCGGAGCTGTTCCGGCGCCTGTCGGTGCGCCTGCCGTCGGCCGGTGGCGGCTCGACGTCCCTGCTCCTCGGCATCGCCTTCATCGTCGTCGCCGGCGTCGTGTTCGCCGTCGCTCGGCTCGGGCGCCGTCGTCGCGAGCTGCCCTGGGTCGACCTGCTCGATGCAGCTGGCCCGGCCCGGGTCGCGCTGATCACCGCGCTGCTCGTCGCCTGCAACATCAAGAACCAGGCCCTCGTGGCGATCGCGGTGCAGGACGCCTCGTGGTCGGCACCGCTGCTCTACGCGCTCATCGGAGTGAGTGGACCGTTCGCGCTCCTGGTCGCCGGCGCGCTGCTTCGCGACCGCCGCCATCATCTCCACACCGTGCACGACTGGCTCGAGCGTCGCCAGACGCAGCTGGCGGTGATCACCTTCGCCGTGGTGGGCGGCGTCCTGCTCATGACGGGCTTGGCGCGATGAATCCACGGCTCCATGGGGCCCGTCCGCGAATGCCTCGCTCGATCGAACATTTCTGCTCAAGAACGGCCTGCGCGGAACCGATCTGAACAGCCATGCCTGCTCCCCGTTCGCTCTCCGTGCTCGTCTCGATATCCCTCCTCGCGCTGCTCGCCGCAGGCGCAGCTCCCGCCTTCGGGGCCGGCGAGGCCGTGACGTACCAGAACACCCTCGGCCACGACGGCGCGTCGACGACCACGTTGCCGGCGACCCCGGCCCTGAAGTGGAACCGTGACCTCGGCAACCTCGTCTCCTACCCCGTGGTCGCACGCAACAAGGCATTCGTGACCGTCAAGGCCGCCAGCAGCGTCACGGTCACGGCACTGAACCTCAGCACGGGCGCGACAGTGTGGACGCAGTCACTCTCGTCGTCGTCCTACGCCGTCACGCCGGCCTACGACGACGGCCGGATCTTCGTCGTCTCCGGGAGCGGTCTCGCGGCGGCCTACAACGCCGACACCGGCGTGCAGCTCTGGACCCGCCAGCTGTCACAGTCCTCGTTCTCGTCGCCGCCGACTGCGGCCAACGGGCTCGTCTACTACGGGGGCGCGGGCT